>CAMLIT010000024.1 GCA_946480295.1 uncultured Gemmatimonadota bacterium | reverse complement strand
GGTGCGGGAGCCGCTGGAGATCTTCCCGGTCTGCCACCACTCCCCCGCCTCCGCAATCTCCTCATTGCGGCCGCCCACTTCGTCTCGCTCATCATCTCCCGAACGCACGTCGGACCGCACGCCGCCGCCCGGCTCCCGCACCTCCTTCGCCACCGACGCCACCACCGCCCGCGCCATCCCGCCGAGCGCTTCGCTCGCCGCGCGCGCCGGCCGCTCGGCGACGAGCAGCATCGCCGCGACCCACGTCGCCCGCGGATCCCTCGCGCTCGCGCCCCACCGCGAGACCCAGCGCGCGAGCTGTCGCCGCGCGCGCGGCGCGAGCACCGGTGGCGCGATGAACACCGTGTCGACGACCGGCTCCCGCTCGGCGCAGCCGCTCGCCGCGAGCAGGCGCCTCCCTCGCTCCTCGGTCATCGGCGCGAGCAGCAGGTCGAGCGCTTCATGCTCGACGAGCGTGTCGACGAGCCGAGCCGCCGTCGCCGTGCCCACCGGCGCGGCGAGAGCGAGGTCCACCAGCCGCGCGACCGTCGCTTCGGGCGAGGACGCCGGCGTCCACCCGGGCACGACGAGTGGCCAGAACCACTCGGCCGCCACGCGCCCGGTCACGATCCGCCTCACGAGCGCGAGCAGCGCGTCGCCCTCGTCGTGGAACCAGACGCACGCGGCGTCCGACGCATCCGCGGCATCGCCGTGCACGGAGCCGGCGGCGATGCGCTGGACCGTCGCCTCGATCGCGAGCGACACGCTCGCCGCCGACGCGTCGACGCCGAGGGCGCCGAGGGCCAGCCGGCGGATGACGACGACGCGCGCCCCCGACGCGCCGGGGATCGTCGCGGTGCGCAACGCGTCCTCGAGCACGATCGCCGCGTGGCGGGCGCGCCCCTCGTCAGGCGCCTGGACGCGCAGCCTGCGGACCCGCCGCTCGACCGTCGTCATCCGCCGCTCACACGAAGGCGCGCGCCACGCGCCCGAACAGCGTCGACGGCAGCGAGCCCGCCGGCGCGCGGACGCCGCCGTTCGCCGGCTCGGCCGACGCGGCGGGCGCGGCGGGTGCCGCGACGCCGAGCCCCTGCTGGGTCGCGCGCTCCGGCTCGACGAGCTGCGCGCGCGCGCCGGCGGCGAGGCTCGTGACCGACGCGACGGCGTCGGTCACGCGGGCCGACGCCAGTCCCGACGCGAGATCCTCGACCACGCCGCGGGCCACGACGCTCGTGCCCGCGTAGAGGTTCACGAACATCCCGACGCGCACCTGCGTGAGGTTCACGTCGAGGTCGATGCGCACGCCCGGCCGGAGCGGCGTGTCGCGATGCACCGCGCCGGCGATGATCCGGTCGACCGGCGCGTGGCTCGCGAGCAGGATGCACACGCGCACGATGTCGTTCATCATCGTCACCGCGTCGGACTGCCGCACGTCGACGCGCCCGAACAGCCAGTCGACGATGCCCTGCATCGCCCGGCGGTCGAGGATCTCGATCTCACCCCAGCGCGGGAGGCTCGCGAGGTTGCGGAGATTCGCCGGCGCGTCGAACTCGCTGAGCCGCGTGGCCCAGTCGAGGCGGATCGCCGGGAGCACGGCGCCGAAGCGCTCGAGCAGCACCGCCGCCGCCCGCGTGATCTGGTCGATCTCCTGCGCCACGCGCTGCGTGACGTCGCTGCGCCCGTGCACCGCGTTCACCAGGTCGGCGATGGAGAGCACGTCGACGGCCTGGGTGCGGATGCTCGCCCAGCTCTGGGTCGCGGCCGCCGCGAGGTCGATCTGCGCCGTCTGCGCGCGGTACGTCCCCACGACGAGGCGCTGCGCCTGGTACACGCCGGCGAGGGCGTTGCCGAGCTTCGTCCCGTCGCCGACGGGCGCGAGCGCCGCGCTGGGCGTCGTCGCCAGCACCGCGCGCTGCTTCGCCACGGCGAGGGTGTAGTTGAGCGTCTCGAGGCGGTCGAGCCGATCGAGCAGCACCGGCACGTGGGTGAACCAGCTCACCGGCGCCTCGCGCAGGAGCTCGACCATCGCGTCGAGCTCCGGCGGCACGGTCACCGTCTCCGACAGGAAGTCGGTCGCGCCGACGTCCGTCGCCGCCGGATCGAGGTTGCGCACGGGCACGTCGCGAATGAGGTCGCTGACGCGCAGGCGCTGGTAGGCGAGGAAGGGCGAGTGCTGGTCGAGCACCGTCGCGCGGCGCTGGTTCACGTCGTCGACGCGCGCCTGCTCCTCGGCGAGGAGCGCGCGCGCCACGGAGACGTCGCTCCGCGCCTCCGCGAGCTCCTGGCCGATCGCGCCGAGGCGCGTGACGGCGAGCGCGGACTGCCGCTGCAGCTCGGCGAGCGCGGCGTTCGCCAGCTCGACGGCGGCGCGGTACGCCTGGATGCGTCCCTCGACCAGCCGCAGCGCCGCGACGGCGTTCTCCAGCGCGCGCACGGATGCCGCGAAGAAGCTGGCCTCGTCGCCGTTGGTCGGATCGGGGTCGTGCCGCTCGTTCAGCACCTCGCCGAGCAGCCCCTGGGTGCGGATCTCCGTGATGGTGTGGCGGGTCTCGCGGCCTTCCCCATCGAGGAAGCCGGGCATCGACAGGTCGTCGACGTTGATGCCGAGCCCCGACACGTCGCCGAGCACGGAGTACTTCGTGGCGACGGTGAAGCTCTTCGTCTCCGGCGCCACCGGCTGCTTCAGCCGTTCGGCGACGGAGACGCTGCGGAACTCCAGCGCCTTGCCGACGATCGCCGCCTGCTGGGTGATGTCGGTCTTCGTGGGCAGCGGCACGTTCAGGGTGCTCACGCCGGAGCCCGCGCTGATCTCGGAGGCCCGCAGCGCCTCGCTGATCCCCGAGGTCGTCGTCTGGATCGGCGTGCCGGTGCGCCCGCCGATGCCGATCGTGCCGATCGTCCCGACACCGCCGACGGTCCCGATCGTGCCGATGGTCCCGATCGTCCCGGCGCCGGTGCGCGCACCGCCGACGCCGATCGCGCCGACGGTGGTGCCTAGCCAGGCGGCGCCGATGGTGCTCGTCACCGTGGGCGCGCCGCCAAACGAGCCGAGGGCGCCGAGCGAGCCCGCGGTGAAGCGGTTGATCGTGCCGGCGGCGATCGCGCCGCCCATGGCGACGGAGCCGGCCGCCCCCGCGCCGCCACCCGTGGCGGTCGGGGGCGTCCCCGCGCCGCCGCCCGTCGGCGCACCGGTCGGCGCGGGCGTGCCGCTCCCTCCTCCGGAGGCATCGTCGCCGAGCTTCACGCGCTGGATGAACTTCGACAGCTCGTCCTGCGTCGCCACGGCGCTCGTGCCCTGCGCGATCTCGGCGAGCGCCGGCGACGTCGAGAGGCGCGTCGCCGAGTCGGTGCCGAGCATGTACTGCCTGACGCGATAGATGTCGGTGCGGGCGCGGAGGAAGCCGAAGTCCACGGTGTCGTCGGCCGCGTTCGCCTTCTGGCTGACGTAGTCGACGAAGCCGGCGACGCCCAGCTCGTCGATGCGCGAGAAGTCGTCGTCCTGCGACGTCGTGTAGACCTGGTTGACGGCCGCGCGGTAGGCGTCGTCCCCGGCCGTCACGGCGAGGAGGTCGTCGCGCTGGGCGGTCGTCATGCGCCCGGTGAAGGTCAGGACATGGGCGTTCTGGTCGTAGGCGATCTTCCCCTGCGAGGAGGCGGGGAAGGGAAAGGTCGACGCGAGCGCCGCGAGCGGGACGCTCGTCTTCTCGCGCAGGGGCGTCTTCGCCCGCAGGTCCGCCTTGAGCCGCGTCACGGCGTCGGGGACGAGCGTCGTGCCGACCGCCGTCGTGCCGTACGCGTCCTCGGGTTGCTGGAGCAGCGGGTCGTTCGGGTCGATCGGGTCGCTCGCCGCTTCCTCCTCCTCCAACGCGTCGGGATCCGGCGAGGGGAAGACGAGCGGCCTGCCGTTGATCCCGACGGCGAGCGCCGACGCCTTCGCCCGCAGCTCGTTGCGCCGAGCGAGCCAGCGGCCGCGGCGCAGCGTGAAGGCGTCGATCGAGCGCTGGAACTCGGGGTCGACGACCTCCGTCTGGAGGAGCCCCGGCTCGTAGTAGACCTGCGGCACGGGCACGTACACCCGCACCTCGTCGGCGGTGAAGAGGTCGAAGGGGGCGAGTGCGGCGCTCTCCTCGAGCAGGATGTCGAGCTGCTCGAGCGGGACCGGCGCCGCGCTCACGACGTACGACGACGGGAAGAAGTGATCGTGCCCGCCGCGCGCATCGGTCGCGCTCCTGGGCAGGAGGCCGACGGGCGGGAGATAGCGGAGCTGCGCGGCGATCGCCGCGGGGGAGACGCCGGGATCCATCGCCGCGACCTGCTCGGCGAGCTGCTGGACGCGTGCCTGCCAAAGGAAGGGATCGTCGTCGAGGCCCGCGAGCACGCTGCGCCGCTTCGGGCGTCCGCCGAGGCGGGCGACGGCGTTGCGGTCGACGAAGAGCGGGGTCCACGAGATCTCGCCGCGGTCCCACTGGACCTCGCGTCCGTCGGCGACGGTCGTATCGAAGGCGACGAGGGCGAGGGGGACGCCGTATTGCGCCCACGGCATCGGCGCGTCGGCCGGCCGCCCGGCCTCGGCGCCGAACACCGACCAGGCGAGGCGGTTGCGCCAGCGCTCGTCGCGCGCGGGGAGGGCGAGCCAGTCGTCCGGCCAGGCGTAGAGGAGCAGGCGGCAGCCGTCGACGAGCTGCCAGTCCTCGAAGGCGAAGGCGCTGGCGTCGACCTCGCACGAGCTGGTGCTGCCCGGGCCGCACGCATCGCCGTCGTCCGCGGTGGCGATGCTCTCGAAGACCACGGGCTGTAGGACGAGGAGGGCGACGGGGGGGAGCTGGGCGTCCCGCTGGAGCAGGCTGCCTAACGATTCCCAGACCCGGCGCGCCTGCGGCGGGTCCAGCGGCGTCGTCTTGTCGGCGGCCGGAGCGGCGTCCGGCGTGGGCGGCGTCGGCGCGCCCGTGTCGGGCGCCGGCGGATTCTCCGCCGTGCCGAACTGCAGCGCGGCGGGCGCGACGACCTCGACGTCGGCGAGGTTCACGCGGATCGCCAGCGGCACGCTCACGTCCTCGCCGCTCGCCGCGATCCCCTGGCCACCGGAGATGTCGAGGTAGTGCCGGATGATCGTGCGGTCGGTCTCGCCGACGCGCTCGGTGGTGGTGCTCGTGTCGAGCACGGCCTCGAGGCCCTGCACCACGCCGGGCGAGAGGACCTGGCCGCGCAGCGCGAAGCTGCCGGCGCGGCCGACCTGCTCCAAGGCGAGCGCCGGCGCGGTGAGCGCGCGGCCGGTGAAGAGATTGAGCCGGCGGTGCCAGGCGACGGCGAGATCCTCGGCGGCGCGGGGATACACCGCCGCCACGTGCTCGCCGTCGAGCGGCGACGCGATCGGCCGCGGATTCATGCGCCGGTCGGACTTCATTGGAGCCTCCGCACCGTCGTGACGTTCGCGAGCACGCTGTCCACGCGCGCCGCGTCGCCGCTCGCCGCGGCCTTCGCGATCTCCGCCGCGAAGGGCTGGAGCTGGTCGGCGGGAAGGGTGCGCGCCACCTGGTCGACCTCGAGGGTCTTTCCCGTCGCGGCGAGCCCGGTGGCGACGGCGGTGTTCGTCGCCAGGTCGGGGCTCGCCGCCGTCAGGCGCTGCAACCCCTCGCCGACGGTCGGATCGGAGAATCGCTCGGCGACCTTCAGCACCGCGGTGCGGTCGAGCGTCGGCGCGGTGGCCGGCGTCGTGGACGGGGTGGAGGTCCCGGATGTGCCCGACGTGCCCGCGTCCGGCGTGGTCGCCGTGGCCGCGGTGTCGCGCGCCACCTCGAGGTCGCGGACGATCGCGCTCGCGAGCAGCGGCGATTCGGTGAACTTGGGCGACGAGACGAGCGAGACGATCTCCGCGTTGCCGAGGGTCGTCGCGTTGTCGCGCAGCGTCGTGAGGCGCGTGTCGAGCCCCAGCGTTCGCGCCGCGTTGGTGACGGCGGTCTCGGTGGCCTGGTCGTCGCCGGTCACGCGCACCACGCCGCCGGCGAGGTCGCTGCGGTAGTCCACGTTGCGCCGCCGGACGTACCAGAGGAGGCCGTCGCCCGCCGTCGCCGCGCCGGTCACCTCCGCGGCCCACGCCGCGTCGGCCGGCGACTGCTGGATGGGCAGCGGGATCGGCGGCCGCGGCAGCGTGATGCCGCGCAGCACCTCGATCGGGCGCCTCTGCGCGATGAGCCCGGGCGCGGCGGTGCGCAGGGTGTGCGTGATGTTCGTCAGCGACGCCTGGAGCGTCCGCACGCGGAAGGCGGGGACCGGCACGAGCACGAGCACCGCCGTGGACTCGAGCGCGTCGCCGGTGAGCGTGAGGTCGACCGGCGGGAGGAGCATGCTCTCCTCGAGCAGCGCGGGCACCTCGTCCTCGGGGATGATCGAGAGGTCGACGTCCACCTCCGGCGGGAAGAAGGCCTGGGTGAAGTCGGCGGTGTTGATCGCCGCGGCGGGCATGCGCCCCGCCGGCGGGAGGGCGAGGAACTCGTCGGAGGCGGCGAAGCGCCGGCCTCGATTGGCGTTGTCGCGCTCGCGCAGGACGTCGGCGAGGTGCTGGTCGTACTGCGCGAGGTGCGCCATGCGCAGGGCGCGCGGCGCGACGCCGAGGCCGAGCACGTCGAGGTGCTCGGCGCCGATCTCGCGCCGGACCATGCTCACGTCGAGCCAGCGGACGATGTTCCGCTCGAGCGCGACCATCGCCAGCGGCAGCGCGTCCACGGGAAGGCCGCTGCTCCGTCCCTCGACGAAGAGCGTCCGCGCCGCGCGCGCGCGCCGCCGGGCGAGCTCGCCGTCGCCGCCGGGATCGCGGTAGGGGATGAGCGTCGCGACGACACCCTCGATGATGTCGCCGTCCTCCACCGTGCGGCGCCCTGTGATGGACGTCGGATACGCGGCGATGGGGTTGGCGGTGAACTCGACCGCGCGCAGGGCGATGACGAAGAGCCCCGTGCGATTGCGCGTCGATTCCGCGGGGCGGCGCCGGATGCCGAACGCGGCGTCGAGCTGCTCGGCGTCGGCGACGTCGGTGAGGCGGAGCGTCATCGGCGCGGGCAGCACGACGGACTCGCCGGAGGGGGTGACGCCGTGTCCGGGAGCGATCTGGAGGGTGCCGCCGTCGGTCATCGACCGGACCTGCAGGCCGAAGACGACGCCGCTCCCGCCGGCGCGGCCGAGGTCCGCCTGGCGCGTGAGGAAGTAGTCCTGCTCGCGCGTGAGCGCGGCCGCGTCGAGGAAGCGGCCGTCGAAGTAGAGCGGGCGCCGGCGGCGGTCGTCGGCGACGAGGGTGTTGCTCTGGACGAGCTGCTGGAGGTGCGCCTGGTCGGACTCGTTGCGCGCCGCGATCCGTTCGCGCATCGGACCCTGCGTGGTCGTGGTCAGCATGGGGCTCTCCTGAACGGGTCTGGGCCGTGTCGGGTCCGCGGCGCGCTCACAGCCCCGCCCAGCGGGCGAGGGCGGCGACCGGCCAGACGAAGCGGCGGCTCGCGTTGTCGATCGTGACGTCGGCGGCCGAGCGCACCGGGCGCGCGCCGGCGGGGCCGCGCGTCGCGGGCAGCACGAGCCGCGCGAGAAAGACCGACGTCGTGTCCTGGTCGGGAAGGTGTTCGCGGCGCGGCGCCAACCCGTCGTCGGTCCACGCCGCCGCGTCCTGGTTCCACTTGTCGAACACCGCCTGCCGCAGCGCCGCCGCGTCGTGCGCGGTCGCGGCGGCGAAGTCCTGGTCGGGAAGCGGCGGCGGGTCCTCCGGGCGCGGGAAGAGCGCGACCTGGTAGCCGTCGCGCAGGCGCGAGGGCTGCACCGCGTCCGTCGCGTCGAACGGCCCGGCGGCGAACGCCGGCGTCTTGCCGCGCGGGCAGGCGATGAAGCGCGCGAAGACGTCGACGACCACGCCCCCCGCCGCCTCGTGCATCGCCGCGTCAAGCGCCGCCGCCGGCTGCGCCTGGTACCAGCGGTCGAGCCGCAGGCAGGCGTCGCGCGGGATCTCGACGAGCCGGCCGACGCGGTCGAGGGCGAGGCCGGGGCGCACGATGAGCCGCTCGCCGGTCGTCGGCGTCGCCTCGTGGTCCACGCGCAGGCCGACGATCGTGCCGTCGCCGTGCAGGTAGGCGAGCGCGCGCGCCAGCCGTCCGCGATGATAGAGCTGCTCGTCCTCGAAATCCGTGGCGTCGAGCAGCATGCCGGTGGCGTACGCGACGCGGTCCGGCGTCGTCGGCGTCAGGCGCAGTTGATCGTCGAGCGCTGGCGTGGTCATGGATTCTCTCCGGGCAGCCGCGTGATCGGGTTCGTCGGGTCCAGCGGTTCGAAGGGCGCGATGGGGTGCACGATCGGCCCGATGGGATTCACCGGGATCGGCGACAGCGGTCCGACCGGGCCCACGGGTCCGATCACGGGCCCCTCGACGATGTCGACCACCGTCATGAAGGGCGCGCTCTGCAGGCCGTCGTCGTCGATGACGACGAGCCGGAAGACGTGCGCGCCGATCGGGAGCTTGTTCTCCACGAGCAGCACCGGCGTCTCCGTCGTGATCGGCACGTTCAGCTGGAGGACGGGCATGCCTCTCCTTTCCCGTTGCCGGGTGCGCGTGCTACTTCAGCATCGTCCACACGTATTTCACGACCTTGCCCGGCGGCAGGTCGGACGACTTCGAGCCGTCGAGCCGGAACGACTGGCCGAAGGGCACGGTGGCCGGCGCGACGAGCACCGCCGTCGGCTTGCGATCGTCGCGGACGACGATGTCGACCGTCACCGGATCGGAGAGCAGGCCGTCGTCGTCCTCGACGACGAGCTGGAAGGTGTGCTGGCCTTTGGGCAGCGGCGCCTCGAGCGTCGCGTCGACCGACACGAACGAGTCGGTGGTGGTCACGTCGGTGCCGATCGTGAACGTCGCCATGTGATCCTCCGTCGGTGAGCCTGCGAGTGAAGAGTCAGCGTGCTAGGTCAGTTGCGTCCACGAGAAGCGCGTGATCCGGCGGTCGCCCCACGCGCGCGACTCGCTCGCGTCGAGCGGGAACATGCCGACGGGTGGCACGACGGCGGGACCGCGCGCGACGGCGAGCGGCCGCGTGCCGCGTCCGAGCACCGGCGCGCTTCCCCCAGCGCCGAGGCGCGGATCGAGGCTCGGCGCCGAGACGAGGAAGTCCGCGCCGAGGGTGCTGACGCCGACGTCCACTGGCTCGCGGGTGCGGCCGCGCGCGAGGTAGGTGTCCACGCCGACGAGCGCGGCGACGGCCACCATGAACGGGAAGCGCGCCGTGAGCACCTCCGCCTGGACGTGCGCCGGCGTCTCCAGCGCCACGATCCGCCGCACGAGACCGAGGTCCTGCGGCGCGATCTCCTGGTGCACGAGCACCGTGACGCGGTTCGCGAGCTGGTCGAAGAAGCGCGCGACGGAGTCCGCTTCCGACGCGGTCTGCACGGCGCCCGGCGCGAAGAGGGCGAGGAAGTCCTGCTCGTGCTCGTCACCCAGGATGAGCGAGTCGCCGACGACGGAGTTCCCGCTCACCGTCAGGCCGGCGAGCAGCGGATCGCTCTCGTCGGCCAGGTCGGCGCCGAGGATCGTCGCGAAGGTCCGGCGCAGCCGGAAGTTCTCGAGGACGACGATCTCGCCGCCATCCACCGCGCCGCCGACGACCTCTCCGTCCTCGAGGCGGCCGCCGGTCGCGATGCCGAGAGCGTCGCGCAGGCCGCGCAGCGTGCCCCGCCAGCGGAAGAGGTGCGGCGCGGCGGCGATCAGCTCGCGGCGTTGCGCCACCGGATAGCCGGGGTCGAAGGCGACGCCGATCCAGCTCCCCAGCCACGCCAGCGCCTCGTCGCGCGTCGTGCGCGGGTCGGTGAGGAGCCACGCGTCGGCGGCGCGGTCCTCGAGCGACGTGAGGATCCCCTCGAAGTTGTCGACGAAGCGCTCGAGGAAGTCGGCGGCCGTCGTCGCCGGACGCGCCGTCGGCGCCACCACCTCGTCGCGCTCCACGCCGAAGAGCTGCTCGTGGTAGAACGCCGGGAGGTACTGCTCGACGTACGAGAAGCGCGACGCGTAGGCACGGAGCGCGGCGACCTCCGGCGTGCCGCGCCGATCGCCGTGCATCACGACGCGCACCCACAGGTAGCGTCCACGCAGCGCGCGCACGCGGCGGTTGCTGCGCTGCACGAGGACCGTGAACAGCCCCGTGCGATCGCGCTCCGGCGCCGCGCCGAGCAGGCCGGGATGGAAGGGGATCTCCGAGGGTGCGCTCACCCACGCGGCGCGCGGGACGGGGCGGCCGTCGTCGGAGTGCGGCGCGAGGTCGCCGAAGCGGTGCTCGTGCCACTCGTCAGGCGCGCCCGGGTCGGGGGGCGCTGGCTCGTCGGTCGCGGCGAGGTGGAGGACGAAGTCGCAGTGCGGCGGGATCACCGCCTCGACGTACACGCGGTGCCAGACGGTGCCGCTGCTCCCGCTGTCGAAGGGGCGGGCGCCGCGCGCCTCGCCCGCGTCGCGATAGGCGGGCGCCGAGAGGCGGTGGAGCGGGATCGTCGGCGGCGCGTCGTCGTCCGGGCCGGGCGCGGCGGGATAGCGCGGCGGAAGCGCGAGCACGTGGGCGAACGGCCCGTCCACCGGATCGCGCAGCGGGTACACGTCCCCGGACGGCTCGAAGCCGTCGACGGCGGGATCGAAGACGAGGCCGTCGCGCGCCGCGGGATCGAGCGCATCGCCGATGTCGTAGACGAGCGCCTCGCGCGGGACGCGCGTCACGCGCGCCGCGACGGCGCGGTCCGAGGTCCACGCGAAGCTGTACGGGAAGGCGATGCCGCGCAGCCGCACCACCACGTCGAGCGCGGCATGGTCGCCCTGCACGTGCAGGCGGGCGTCCGCGCCCGCGCGCCAGACGAGCACGCCGAGCCGGCCGCCCGGCGCGCAGGCGAGCGCCACCGCCTCGCCCTCCCACGCCGCCTGCGGCAGCATCGTCAGGCGCGGCGGATCGGGGTTCTCCTGGCAGGGCCGCACGGTGCACGGCGTGTACGGCGCGAACGGGCGCTCCTGGAGCGGGGCGCCGTGCACGTGCGCGAGCCGCTGCGACGCGCGGTCCAGCACCCAGACCCCGCCCGCCTCGTCAGGCGCCAGCCGCCAGGCGTGGAAGCCCTCCGCGGAGAGCGAGACGTCGCCCCACCGGCCGCGCAGGTCGTGCATGACGACGGCGCCGCCGAGCGCGACGTAGAGGATGTCGTCGAAGCCGAGCGCGAGGTCGTCCGGCGCGACGTCCAGCGCCGGGCGCCAGATCTCCACCGCGGCGGGCAGGTCGCTCGCGGCGCCGACGGCGCGCGCCGCCGCGTCCCAGAAGGCGCGCGCTCCGACGCGATCGTGCGTCTGTGGGATCCGCTCGAGCGCGGCGCGCGCCTCGGCCTCCGCCCCGTCGCCGTTCACCGCGTCGGGCAGCGCGCGATCGCGCCCGCTCCGCAGCCGCAGCCGGCGGCAGTCGGTGTCGTAGTCGGCGCCCGGATCGCAGACCCAGTGCGCCTCGTCGGCGAGCATCCAGAAGCGGAGGCCGTTCGCGTCCATCTCAGCAGAGCTCCGGCACCACCGGCACGGCGACCGCGTCGGGGGCGAACGGGTTGGGCAGGCCGCGCAGGTCCTCCACCGCGGCCTCGCTGTCGAGGACGATCACCGACAGCAGCTCGGGGAGCTGCCACGGCAGGAGCGAGATGGTCGCGGGATTGCCGTTGCCCGGGGTGACCTGCGTCCAGTCGTCGCCGGTGCTCGTGAACACCGTGATGTGGTTCACCTGCTGCACGCCCGGCACGCGTGCCACCGCCACCTCCAGCTCGCGATCGTTCACCGCGCGGCCGAGCGTCCAGCCGCGGCCGTCGTGACCGCCGGGCGCGAGCGACCAGAGGAAGGTGCGCAGCGCGTCCTGCACCGCCTGGAGCACGGCGTCGCGGCCGAATCCGTCCTGGACGGTGAGCGCCACGCCCACGCCGACGGGGACGTACTCGCAGCCGACGACGTACAGCTCCGTCGTGACCGGCCGCCGCGGGTCGAGCTGCGAGAACACCGTCTCGAGGAAGGGCCGGTCGGGGCGCGGCGCCGGCGCGGCGACGCCGTCCTTGTACGGCAGCGCCATCACCGTGACCACGCCGGGCACGCCGGCGCGCCGCTGCTGCGGCTTGAACCCCGGCAGCACCTCGACGCGCCCCATCCGCACCCCGGGCGTGTCGCTCGTCAGGCGGCGGTAGTCCTCCGCGGTGACGGCGCGGTCCCGGTCGCGGAAGAGCGCGGGGATCCGTCGCTCGGCGTCGGCGAGCGTCTCCGCGTCGTCGCCGCCGTCGGTGGCGAGCGGCTGCGCGACCTTGAGCTTCGCCGTGACCGGGCGGCCGTCGGGCCCCACCGGGTTCTCCACGCGCGCGAGCGTGCCGGCGGGGACGTTGCCGTCGCGTCCACCGCCGACGCGGCAGGTGGCCACGCGGACGCGGCGGCCGGCGTCGGGGACGCGGCCGCGCACGCCGTCGCCGAAGGTGATCGTGCCCGCCTCGGGATCGAGCGTGAACACCGACGCGTCGCGCCCGGCGAGGGCGAGGTCGTCGATCCGCTGCCAGGTCACGTAGCCGCGGTCCGTCTCCTCGACCTGCACGACGAGCGTCTCCGCTTCCACCGGCGTGCCGGGGAGGGTGAAGAGCTGGTTCGCCGAGCCGTCGCTCTGCCCGAGCAGGCGCCCGGTGAGCGTGCGGCGGGCGTCGATCTCCACGGCGTTGATGCCGACCCAGCTCAGCGCCAGCTCGCTCGGCGCGCCGTCGGGGCGCAGGCGCAGCCAGGTGACGAGGCGCGCCGCCTTCTTCGGGTCGTCGAGGCGCGGCGGGCGGTCGGCGACGCCGGCGTCGATCGCGTCGCGCACGTCGTTCGAGGGAGCCATGATGCGCCGCACCGCGCCCGACACGAGGTCGTCCGGGCCGATCGTCGGCATGACCAGGCGCATGACGCCGCGCCGCGTGAGCCCGCGCGTCGTGTCGTCGTCGGCCATCACGTCGAGCCGGAACCAGCGCGGCTCGCCGGCGCCATCCACGCCGCACATCTCCCAGACGTGCGGGATGCGCGCGCGCGGACCGATCTCCTCGAACAGCGCGGGGATGTCGAGCTGCGGCGTGACGCCGACGCTCAGCACGTACGGCGCGCCGGCCGGCGTCGTCCCGCCGAGCGTGGCGCGCACCGCGTCGCGCAGCTCCGCCGTCGGCGCGAGGAACGCGAGCCACAGCGTGTGATCGATCGTGCGCGAGACGAGGTCGAAGCCCGCCGGCTCCGCCGCGCCGCCGGCGAACACCGGCGTCGTGACGTACGGCTGCACGCCGGCGGGGAGCCGGTACACCTCGCGCAGCCCGTCCACCACCGGGGCGAGGCTCTTCGACTCGTCCGCGGTGAGCGGGCGCTTGTAGTACGCCTCGGCGGACACGGGGAGGGCCGTCAGCGCGCGCGTCGTCTCGAACGCGGCGGGCCCGTTGCCGCGCACCGTGGCGCGCGGCGCGAGCATCGCCGCGGCGGTGTTGCGGTCGTCGTCGATGGACACGGCGACCAGCCCCTGGGCGGCGGCGGCCGGGCGCATCGGATTGCCGAGCAGCCGCAGGAAGGCGAGCCGCTGCCGCTCGGGGACGAGGTTCACGCGATAGAGCAGCGTGTCGGCGAGCCACGCGAACAGCTCGATGAGCGTGCGCCCGGGGTCGCCCGGATTGGCGCTCGTCCATTCGGGCGTGTGGGCGGGAATGCGCGCGACCAGCTCGTCGACGAGGTCGTCGAAGCTGCGGTCGTCGAGTGACGGAGGACGGATCGGCATACGCTCATCCGCTCGTGGACATGGTGAGGCCGATCTGCTGCGCCGCGCCGGTGCGGTGCAGCCGGTACGCGATCTCCACCCGCACGTCCGTCGGCCGGTCGGGCACCTCCCACACCTCCACGCGATCGAGGTCGATGCGCGGCTCCCAGCGGCCGAGCGCGTCCACGATGGCGTCGTGGATCCGGCGGCGCGTGACGAGCGTGTTCGGCTCGTGGACGAACGTCTCGAGGCCGCCGCCGAAGCGCGGGCGCATCAGCTGCTCGCCGGGGCGCGTGCGCAGGATCGCCTCGATCGTCTGGCGCACGTTCGTCTCGGCGTCGGGCCACGCGAGGAGGCCGTCGGCATCGGGCAGCGGCAGCAGCGGCCAGCCGGAGGGGACGGGGGACCGGGGCGTCGCGCTCACGAGGCCCGCCGGGGGATGGGGATGCAGATCTTCACGAACATCATCCAACGGAAGATGAGGTCGAACAGCGAGAGGAAGATGTTCAGCACGATGAACGCGCAGAGCGTGATGATCGGGATGCTGAAGCTGCAGATCCAATCGAGCGCGATGCCGCTCGCGCCGTCGCCGCCGTCGCCGCTCGCCAGCTTCTTCGGGTCGTTCCCGTTGAGGAAGTCGGCGAGCTTCTTCGGCACGGCGAAGGCGACGTTCGGCTTGAGCTGCTTCAACGCGGCGCGGTCCATCGCGTCGGGGAGCGGGATGAGCGCGGGGGGCGCGTCGCTCGGCGCGTACCAGGGCGCGATGGTGAACGGGTCGCTGCACGCGCTCCACACCAGCGCCGGCGGGCAGGATCCGTCGTCGTCGCGCACGCGGACGAAGGCGCGCAGGACGTACTCGCGCGTGGCGTCGGCGAACTGCGGCGCGCGCGGCAGGAGGGCGCGGAGGCGCGCGCGCATCGCCTGCTGCGCGGCGTCGAGGATGCGCCCCGCCTGCTGCGTCGTGACCACGGGCCAGGCGATCGGCATGCGCACCGCCGCGCCGCGGTCGTCGCCCTCGAGGAGCACGCGCGCCGCGTCGCGCAGGAACGTCGCCGCCGAGCGATGCACGAGCCCATGGAAGGTCGCGCTGCGCACCCCGGTCGCGTTCAGCGCCCGCACGAGCGCCATCTCGGTGAACGCCGCCGCGGTGGTGCCCGGCGGCCAGAGGGTGTCGTCGAAGAAGGTCAGGTCGATCGCGTCGAGCGCCGCGGCGAGCGCGCGCGCCTCGGCGCTCGTCCCGAAGGCGTCCATCTCCACCGCGATCTGGCGGAGCTGGGTGACGAAGAGCGCGACGTCGTCGGGGACGCTGTCGCCCTTCGTCTCGCTCCAGGCGAGGAAGTCGCCGGCCTTCGGGATCGCCGCCGCGAGGCCGCCGCGCAGGAGCTGCGGCAGGTGGTCCGACAGCGCGTCGCGATCGAAGGTGGCCGGCTCCTCGGGGAGCTCGCTCTGCTCGCCGCCGGCGAGCGGGATGAGCCCGTAGAGCAGCGTCCGCCCCGTGGCCTCGCCGATCGCCGGCGGCGCGGGGAAGAGCGGGATCACGCGCTCGCGCAGCGCGGCCGTGCTGCCGCGCGTCAGCAGGACGCGCAGGTCGAGCTCGGGCCGGCCGGTGCCGAGCGAGCCGACGCGCCGCCCGGGATCGGGATCGACGTCCAGGTCCGAGCGCGGTCCGTTCGCCTGGCCGGCGAAGGGGAGCCAACCCCGGACCTGCCGCCGCTTCGTGCTCCCCGCGACGCGCGTCGTGGGCGTCGGCGCCTCCTGCATCCACCCCTCGAGCTGGTCGGGCACGATCCGCCCCGCCGCGTCGATGGCCCGGCGGCGGAGCACCATCCCCGCGCTCTCGATCTTCGCCGGGTCGAGGCGCGGCGTGCCCACGCGGTCGCACGCCACCTCGAGCAGCGCGACCTGGAAGACACGGTGCACCGGCTGGAAGAGCGTGAGCGCGCCCCCGCCCTGCGCGGGGAGCGAGCGCGTCGACATCACCGACGCGAGCCCGCCATGGTCGCCGAGGTCGTCGAGCAGCGCGCCCACGACGTCGTCGTCCACCCGCTTCAGGATGAGCGGGCCGGCGGCGCGCGCGCTGGCGCCGGCGCCGCGCAGGAGCGTGGGGTGCGCTACCATACGTTCCCCGCGCCCGGCGTGTACGTCGACGACACGACCGTGTTGGTGATCAGCGCGTCGCACTTCACGATCCCCGAGAAGTTCGACATCGCCGCGTCCACCTTCACCATCCCTGCGGAGACGTCCACCTCCGACGCCTGCACGCTCACCTTCGCGCCGGTCGTGATCGCGACGCCCGCGGTGCTCAGCTTCACCGTGCACCCCGCGGCCTCGAGCTCGATCTCGCCCCCGGCGGTCTCGCGGATCGTGACCGACTGCGCCTGCTGCGGGGTGGTGAGCGAGATCGTCGCCTGGCCGGAGCTCTGCTCGACGATGGCGATGCGCGTCCCCGCCTTGCCGACGATCGTCCAGCGATCCACCCGGTCGCCCCCGAGCTGCTCCGGCGGCGACTGCGCGCCGTTCCACAACCCGCCGACGACGATCGGCAGCCGCGGGTCGCCGTTGACGAACGTGACCAGCACCTCGTCGTCGACGTCGGGGATGAGGAAGGCGCCGCGGTCGGGGCCCGCGACGGGGACGGCGACGCGCGCCCACACCGGCGCGTCCTGGTCGGCCACGCCGTCGAAGTTCACGAGGCGCACCTGCACGCGACCCAGCCGCTCGGGATCGCTCACCGAGACGACGCGCGCGAGCTGCGCGGCGAAGAGCGCCGTGGGCGCGGCGGGGACGTCGAAGAGCGTCGTCATGCGCCGCCCGTCCCGAGAAACGCCGACTCCGCGCTGAAGTCCGTCTCGTAGCCGCGCGACTCGTCCCAGCGGTGGCGCGCGAGCGTCACGTAGTAGTCGTTCTCGAAGCGGCCGCCCAGCCCGCGCAGCCGCACGGTGGTGCCGACGCGGAGCGCCGGGTTGCCGTCCGCCGTCCCGTCGACGATCACGAAGCCGCGCGCCCGCGCGTCGAAGGCGGCATCGGCGATCGCCTGCGCTTCGTCGGCGGTCGTCGCGGCGAGGTGCGCGACATGGTGCCGCCGCTCGCCCGTCGCGTCCTGGAGGAGCTCCGCGCCCTTGCGCCCGCTCCCCGGCCCGAGGTTCGCGCCGCTGCTCGTCCCGCGCACCGCCTGGCCGCGCGCCGCGTCCCACCCGCCGACGGTGACGGCGGTCGTCTGGTGGGCGAGGTCGGCGAGCACGCGCGCGCGCCGGAGCTGGCTGTGGAGCTCCAGCTCGAGCGTCCCGCGCGCCACGTCGCCGCGCGGCGCGACGTGCAGCTCCGTGCCGACGACCTGCAGGTCGCCGTCGTAGCGCGCGAGCAGCCGCCGCAGGAACGCGAGGTCGCTCTCGTTGAGCTGGACCTGCGTCCCGATGTTGGCGTCGAAGCCGGTGACGACGGGGGTGAGCCCCACCTGCGAGGCGAGCGCCTTCGCGAGCGCGGCGATCGTCGCGTCGTCGTGCACCTTCGTGCGACGCGCCATCCGCGCGCGCTGGAAGTCGTCCTCGGCGAGGACGAGGAGCGTCGGCGCGTCCTCGGCGGGGAAGTCCGCCTCCAGCCCCGTGATCGTCCCGCGGAAGATCTCGCGCGGCTCGATCACGTCGCCGCCGTAGAGCGTGATCCGCGCCCCGAGCTTGAGCATCGACCCGTCCTCGAACGCGAGCTGGCTGCGGCCGTCGTCCTCGCTCCCCACGTTGCCCAGGCGCAGCTCGAGCGCGGAGAGGCCGCCCTCCTTCTCGGTCATCTCCATCGACAGCATGAGCTCACTCACCTCGGCGAGCTCCTGCTCGTCCACCCGCACGGTGGGACGTTCGAAGGCGAGAGCCAGGGTGGTGGTCGGACGCTCGGACACGAAGGGCCTCGTCAGGGTCGGTCAGTCGGCGTGCAGGCGCGCGGCGCGCCGCGCGAGGAGCGCGACCTGCGCGCGCACCAGCTCCGCGCCGGTGTCGCGCGTGGGCGTGGCGGGCTGCTCGTGTCGCGGCGTCGGCTCGGGCTGCACCTGCGCCACGACCTCGTCGATCACGATGGCCATCGATCATCCTCCATCGAAGCGGACGCGTGCCTGCGCCGTGGCGCCGGCGCCGACGTCGGTCCCCAGGCTCGCCGAGCCGGTCGCCCGCGCCTGGCCGCCGATGCCGAAGCTCGCCTGCGGCCCGATGACGACGGCGCTCGCCTCGGGAGTCGGCAGGAGCCGCGACGGATCGAGCGCGGGGCCCGGCGGCTGCGTGCTCACGCGCAGCCCCGCGAACGCGCCCTCCGTCGCCGACACCCCCGCCGACGCCGAGCCGCCGAACGCGGGGCCGCGCACGCCAAACGACGCGCCGCCGCCGAGCGACGCGCCCGCGGCGACGCCACCGCTGACGCCGAGGCTCGCGCCCGCGCTCAGCCCCGCGCTCGCCGTGAGCGCCGCGCCGCCGCCACCGGAGGCGAACGCCACCGGGCCGGCGAGCTTCACCGACGCGTCCACGCTGAGCGGGCCCGTGGAGAAGCGCATCGTCTCCAGCCCGTTTGCGGCGGCGAGCGCGCGCCCCGCGTTCGAGTTCCCCGCCTGTCCCGCGACCTGCGACGCGTTCCCCGACGGCACGTCCACCGCCGAGCTGCGCTGCAGCTCCTTGTCGCTCGAGAACACGAAGTCCTGCTGCGTCAGCGTCAGGTTGACGCTCGCGCGCAGCGGCACGCCGTCGTACGAGAAGAAGTCGAGTGTCTCGCGGTACGACTCGATGAGCCCCTGGAACCTGAAGGCGCCCCACTCGAACAGCACCGTCGGGGGCGCGCCGCTCTTGCCGCCGGACGCCTTGGGGCTCATGAGCGCCGCCACCTGGCCGGTGATCTTGCGGACGTCGGAGCCGGTGTCCGTCGTGTCGAAGATCAGGTCCATCGTGAGCTTCGCGCTCGTCTTCGCGACGTACTGCTGCTTCTGCTTGTCCTGCGGGTTCGACTTGTCGTCGAGGGTGTTGGAGAGCGCGATCTGCAGCGACACCGGGTTGAAGTGCACGGCGAACGGCTTCCCCTTCGCCGTCACGTTCGTGAACGTCGCGCGGGTCGGCCTGGTGACCGTGGGCTGCGGATCGTTCGGCGCCGGGGCCGGCGCGGTGCTGGTCGCGGAGGCGGGGGCGGTCATCGGGGCTGCTCGATCGAGTCGATGGTCGGGTGCGAGGGCGGCACGACGGTGAGCCCCTCGTGCGTGAGGTGCAGCTCCTCCACCCCGACCTCGGTGCCGCGCGCGTTGAGGTCGGCGCCCTTGAACTTCACGGGCATCGCGTGCGCGAGCCGCCACGCCAGCACGGCGCGCCCGCTGTGGTCGTAGACGTTGATCGTCGCGGCGAGGCGGTGCTTGAAGGCGTGGCTGTTCGTGACGAGGTCGAACCACGTCCACAGGTCGCGTGTCTGGGTGAGCCCGCGCTTGAGCACCACCGTGGCGAAGGTGACGGGCCCCGCGCGCTGCGCGGCGCCGTAGTTCCGTCCCCCCTCCTTGATCACCTTCGGCTCCATCGTCGCCTCGATCCCGCTGCACTCGGCGAAGGCGCCGCCGCACACCGGATTCGCGGTGCCCTCGCCCGCGCCCTCGTCGAGCGGGTCGAGGGTGAAGTGGACGTGGAAGCGGAAGGTCTCGTACGGGTACGTGAACGGCGGCGGCGCCGCGGCGGGCGATCCCGTCCGCGCGGCCGCTCCGGCGGTGAGCGACACGCTCGCCGACGCGCCGAGGCTGGCGCCGATGGGCGCGGTCATGCGGCCCCCGCCGCCGCGAGCGGCTCGAGCGCCGCCGCCTCCAGCGCCAGCACCACGGTGATCGCCTCGATCGGCGCGGCGGGCGCGAAGCGCACGATCGCCACGGCGCGCCCGGCGTCGAGATCCGCCTGGGTCATCGTCGTCCGGTCGCAGCGCACGTCGAAGGCGTCCGCCGGCCTGGCGCCGCGGAAGGCGCCGCCGTGCCAGAGCGCGAGCAGGATCTGCTCCATGCGCGTCGTGATCCCGGCCCACAGCCGCTCCCCCGAGGCGTCGAACACCGCGTCCTCGCCCACGCGCCGCGCCCCGCGGATGATCGCCGACACCAGCCGGTGCACCCCCGCGGGGCGGAACGGCTCCGAGCCGCTCGCCGTCACGTCGGTCAGCAGCTCCATCCCGCGCGGCGTCGGGCCGACGAGGGAGACGCGCTCGCCGAGGTCGCCCATGGCGAGCGGCGGCTGCACGTCGTCCACCGTCGACAGCTCGAGCCCCGCCGCGCTGCGGAAGGTGCCGCGGAGGAGCGCGTTGCGCGCGAGCACGCCGGCGAGCACGCCTTCCGACGGCTCCAGCCCCTCCGGCAGCCCGCGCCCGCCGCGCGTCGCGGCCCACGGATATACGAGCTGCACGAACGAGCCCACGCGCCGATCGCCCGGCCTGGAGCCCTGCTGTCGCAGCCCGGCATCGCCGCCCCACCCGCGCAGGGCGCCCGTGGCGAGCAGGTCGCCCAACGTGCGCTCGACGGTCGAGCCGGGGACCGGCATGGGGACCGTCGCCACGAGCTGCGCCTCGCAGCGCCCGGCGATCAGCGCGTCGCGCACGATCCGGAGCACCTGGCACCAGTCGTCGTAGTCGGACTCGCGGGCGCGCGGCGCGTGGTAGCGGTGCGCCGGCGCGTCGTCCTCGATCGGCTCCGTGTCGGTGCACTCGACGAACTGCTCCGGCACCGGCGGCAGCGAGACCTTCACGTCCGGCGGCACCGCCGGCGCGCGCACGATGTCCGCGAGGTCCGGGCAGCAGAGGAACGAGACGTCGGGAAGCCCGAACACGTGCGCGACGCCGTGCCACGTCGTGCGGTCGGCCGGCGAGGCGGCGAGCGACCCCGGATACCCGGGCACGAGCGCCTGGAGCCGCGCGAATCGCGTGGCGGCGAGCGCCTCGTCCGTGTCGACGGTCGCGCCGCCGGGCACCGGCCAGTCGTCGCCGGCGCGGACCACGTAGCAGCGCCGGCCGCCCTCGGCGAAGAACGAGCGCACCGCGGCGCCGAGATACGTCGCCGCCAGCGCGTCCGTGCCTTCCATCGGGCGCTCGTCCCACGCGTAGAGCCGGTCGAACACCGCCCAGCTCTCGATCGGCACCGGCACGTCGAGGAGCGTGGCCGCCGAGGCGCGCGCGTACGGCATGCGCAGCCCCGCCGGCGACTCCAGCCATCCCTGCTCGGCGAGCCAGCCCTGCACCGCGGCCGAGCTCGCGCCCGCGCGCGGGCGGACGAAGCCCACGAAGCAGGCGACGTCCATCCGGTTGGGCGCGGGCGCCTCCACCGGCAGCTCGGTCTCGAAGCGGAGCGGCATGCGCCCGCGCGTCAGTCGGCCGGCTCCACGAGCTCGCACGACAGCACGAGCTCCTCCATCGCCACGTCGCCGCCGCCCTTCGCGCTCAGCGTCGGGCCGGTGTACTTCATCGGCATCGCGCCGTGGAGCTTCCACGCCTGCGCCGTCTCGCCGTCCTCGCTGAGCAGCGTGACGAGCACCACTCGTTTGGCGGTCGGCCCGTTCGCGCGCACCTGCGACACCCACGTCCACAGGTCGCCCGAGTTGATGATCCCGCGCTTGAGCGTGACGTCGCCCGTCTTGTGCAGCCCCGGCACCTTGTGCACGTGGTTCACGCGCTCGTTGCCGTTGCGGTACTCGGCGACCGTCATCTCGGTGGACAGCCCGGACACGTCGGAGAAGCCGCCCGAGGCCCCGGTGCCGATGTCCACCAGGAAGTTGAAGGCACCATAAGGAAGTGCGCGTGCGGTCATGGTCGGTCTCCTGGGCTCACGCCGGGCTGTCGGCGGTCTTCTGGCCGATGCGGAAGATCACGAATTCGGCCGGCTTGGCGGCGGCCACCCCGATCAGGCAGATGAGCCGCCCGTTGTCGAGATCGTTCTGCGTCATCGTGCTGCGGTCGCACTTCACGAAGAACGCTTCCTTCGGCGTCGCCCCGAGCAGTGCGCCGGTCGTCCACTCGTTGTAGAGGAACGTCGAGATGGTCTCGCGGATGTTCGCCCACAACCGCTCGTTGTTCGGCTCGAACACCACCCACTGCGTCCCGACGTCGATCGAGCGCTCGAGGTAGTTGAAGTACCGGCGGATGTTGACGTACTTCCACTCGGGATCCGACGACGCCGTCCGCGCGCCCCACACGCGGTAGCCGCGGCCGGGGAAGAAGCGCAGGCAGTTGACGCCGGCCGGGTTCAGCAGCTCCTGCTGCGCGAAGTTGACGTCGCTCTCGAAGCGCAGCGCGTCGAGCACGACCTCGTTCGCCGGCGCCTTGAACACGCCGCGCTCCGTGTCCGTCCGCGCGTAGATGCCGCACAGGAACCCCGACGCCGGCACGGTGAGCTCGATCGGGATGCTCGCGTCGCCGGGCCGGGCGAGCGGATTGGGCACCACCACCCACGGGTAGTAGAGCGCCGCCCGGGTCGAGTCCATCGCGCCGCGCAGCTCGAGCGCCTCGGTGGGCGTGAGCCCCTGCGGCGTGTCGAGCACGGCGATGCGGTAGGCCCGCCGCCGCTCGGCGTGCGTGATCAGCGCGTTGTTCACCGCCTGCGCGATCGCGGGGAACGCCGCCGCGTCGGGCGCGGCGACGATCGAGATGTCCTCGATCGCCTCGAACGCCGTGAGCGCGCGCCGATACGCTTCCGCCGTCGGATCCGGGCCGTCGCCGCCGAGGGTGAGCGTGAGGAGCGCGAAGTCGTCCGCGCCGAAGAGCGCGTCGCGCAGCTCGAAGGGATCCACGTTGCGGCCGATGCGCGCCTCGAACAGGTTCTGCAGCGCGTCGCTCCGCCGCGTCGGCTCGTGCGCGAGCACGTGCCCGATCCACCGCGGGTGCGCGCCGTCGAAGGCGAGATCCTCGTAGAGGAGCTGGTTCCCGTCGGCGTCGGTCGCCAGCAGCGCGATGGAGAGGAGGTCCACGCCCGTGCGCTGCGCCACCGCCGTCGCCAGCACCGCCGGGTCGAGCGGCGTGTTCTGCGCGCTCCGCCAGCCGGTGTCGCGCTTGATGAAGTACGACACCGTGGTGCCGTTGACGCCGTGCGCCTCCTGGCCCGTGACGAGGCCGAGGGCGGCGTTCTGCGCGCCGGCGCCCGTGCGCACCCGCACGACCGCCGCGTCGCCCGTCGCGGTGCTCGTGAACACCGTCCGCCCGGTCTGCGAATCCACGCGCGCCCGCACCGGGATCGACTCCTCGGCGAAGAGCGTGTTCAGGTCGTCGACCGTGACGTGCGTGATGTCGTTCACGTTGTTCACGGCGTCGTCGCGCCCCGTGACCGTCGTGTCCGCGGCGAAGCCGAGGGTGTCGTTCCGCTGGACCGTCACCGAGCCGCCGAGCCCCTGGATCGCGCTCGCGATGGCGAGCCGGTTCGCCGGCGCCGCCGTGGTGAGCTGCGCGCGTCCGGTGGTGAGCCCGGCGTTGATCGCCTTCACCAGGTCGGCGAGGGCGGTGGGCCCCGCCGGCAGCGCGACCGTCTGCGCGACGCCGTCGATCGTCACGTGCAGCGTCTGGTCGGCGGCGGGGATGGTGAGCGGATCGGCGAGCGCCGTGCCCCCGATCGCCTGCACCGCCTCCCCGCCGATCGAGACGTCCACGTCGGTCGCGCCGACGGTGAGCAGGAGCGTGCCGCCGTTCGTCAGCGCGAAGGGCGGCGTGTCGGCGACGAGGCGCGCCGGCTGCGCCGGCGCGCGGCCGCCCAGCCGCAGCATGCTCCCCTGCGGCGCGCTCTCCAGCGTGCGCGACGTCGCCGGTGTCGCCGCCTGGCGGAAGAGCAGCGAGCCGTTGCCCGTGGCGCCGGGGAAGCGCGCCGCGAACGCCACGCGCTCCGTCGGATCGGTGCTGCGCACGAGCTGCGCCGTGCGCGCGCGGAAGGCGCGCCCGTTGCCGTTCGGCAGCCCCGTGTCGATCCGGTCGTCGGCCGGCTCGGCCGGCTCGTCGCCGGGATCGGGCAGCTCGGCGACGCGCGAGACGAACAGCCGCCGCCCGCCGTTGTCGAAGTACGCGCGCACCGCGTGCGCGAGGTAGTTCGGGCTGCCGGCGATGTCGTCGAACCCGCCGTAGATCCGCTCGAAGTCGCCGAAGCTCGTCAGCAGCTCGGGCGTGTTCGTGTCGGTGATGCCGTACACCGGGCCGCGGCGCGTGCGCCCCACGAACCCGGTGGTGCTCGTGCTCACTCCCTCGATGGACTTCGCCCGGAAGCTCGTCTCCTCGACGTAGACGCCTGGGGCCAGGTACTCAGGCATTGTCACGCGCTCCTTACCGGCAGACCGGCTCGAGATTGCCCACAGCTTCCCCGCATGTGTCGATCATCGTCCACCCACTCACAGCGTCATCACCAGCACGCGCCCCGAGGCGAGCTTCGCCGTCGTCTGGCGCACGAGCAGCTCGGCGTGCCGCGCCTCGAGCGCGTCGGGATCGGGCACGCCCCCCGCCGCCGGGTCCCACACGACCTCGATCCGCACCGGGACCTCGCTCGCGACGACCGGTCCGTCGCCCTCGCCGAGGCTCGTGCTCGGAATGCCTTCGACGGCGATCAGCGCCTCGCCGCGCGCGTCGCTCATCCCCGCGCCGATGCGCACCGCCTCGGGGGCGCCCCCGCCGCCCCCGCCGCCCCCACCGCCGTTGCCTCCACCACCGCCGCCCCCGCCACCGTGCGGGTTGCCGCCGTGGGGATTGCCACCGTGCCCGTTGCCACCGGGCGCGCCGCCACCGGGCGCGCCGGCGCCTTCGCGAACGACGCGCACCAGCGCGCCGGCGAGCATCGTCCCCGGCGTGGGACCGGACACCGTCGCGCGGATCACCGCCCAGCCGCGCTGCGTCGGGGCGGCCGGCGCGGGGAAGAGCGGGACGTCCGTCACGGCGAAGAGCGACTGCGGCTGGTCGGCGTGCGCGGCGTCGGGGTCGCGCGGGAGCGCCACGGATCCGGCGCGCGACAGCCAGCGCCCGGCGGGGTCGCGCACCTCGAAGCTCACCGTCACGCTGCCGGCAGCAGGAGCGCCCGGCGGGGCGGGGAAGGCCGACTCGTGTGCCTCGAGCCCCGGCGCGGCCGCGATCACCCAGCACGCCCGGCGGTTGCGGATCCACCGCACGCCGGCCGCGGTGACGGCCAGGGGCGCGTCGATCGGCAGCGCGGTGACCGCGTCGGTGAAGCGGAGCGCGCCGAGCACGCGCGTGTCGAGGCGCTCGGCGCTCACGTGCCCACCAGCGAGGTGTCGTATCCCAGGCGCGTCGCGACCACCGGCGCCGCGGCTGGGAGCGGATCGGTATCGATGCGCACGACGCGCGCGACGTACGAGACGCTCAACCGGTAGCCCGGATCGAGCGCGTCCCAGATGCGCATCACGTCCTCGGTGCTCAGCTCCGCCGGGATGACCTGGACGAAGTCGCCCGCGCCCCACGCCGCTTCCGCGGTGAGCGAGGAGGCGTCGAGCACCGGGTGCTGGTGGAGCTGCCGCATCGCCCAGGCGAGCACGACGTGCTCGGTGAAGGCGCTCCGCGACCAGACGGTCAGCAGGTAGTGCAGGTCCACGGCGAGCGGCACGTCGTCGCGCAGCGGATCGGTCACGCGGCGCACGTTGCGCGCGTGCTCGTTCACGGTGACGCGGTACAGGTAGAGGGTGAGGGCGGCGTCCAGCTCGACGTTGCCCGCCAGCTCGCCGCTCGCGACGAGCCGGAACTCGCACGGATGGAGCGCGCGCAGGTCGGCGGGATACGACGTGTCGAGGTAGGTCCGCAACGATTCGCCGACGGAGTGGATCGCGAGCACGTTGGTCACGTCGAAGGCATCTCCCTCGTTAGGCTCCCCTGCTCGTCCCGCCCGGCGGCCGGCGCCGTCGCGTCCGTGAGCGCCGCGGTCGACTCCGCGATCCTCGCGTGCCACGTCGGCGGCGTGGCCGCGCGCCGGATCGCCCGCACCAGCCGCGTCCGCGAGAGCTCCGCCACCCGCGACCGGGTCGGCCGCAGCGCGTAGACGCTGGCGCGGTGGCCCCCGTCCTCGAGCGCGACGACCGCCGTGCCCGGATATCGTCCCAACAGCTCCGCGCAGACCGGAGGCGGAGTGCTCGACGCGGCCATGACCACCACCACGTCGGGACGCTCGTGCCCCACGCGCTCCACCAGCGCGCCGGTCTCGACGCCCTCGTCGACGATCTGCATGTCCGCCTCGGCGCCGATGGCGTCGCGGACCACGTCGCGCACGAGGCGCGGCAGCTCGGCGATCAGGATGCGCAAAGACGTCGGCCTCGCGGCGCGAGTGGAAGCGGCGCACAAGATGACGGCGCGGGCCGCGGCGGAACATGGAACGTGGGATCCAACTTGGATCCAGCCGCCGGTCCATCGGTTCGTGGATCTCGCGGAGCTGAGCCGTTACATCGCTGGCAGATGTTTGACACGTCCCGCACTTGCCGACACACCCGGCCGACGGTAGTGTGGGGGCCATTGCTGGCGAAGGGCTCGATCGGAGTGTGGGGCGGATCGCGACGGCGCGCCGCGAGGGGACGGGGGGGATTCACGGGGAGCGATCCATGGGTGCAGGGCGCATGGATCGATCGATTCACATGACCGACGCATCACTCGACCAGGATCCGGGGCAGCGCGCACGACGGTCCGGCGCGCGCGCCGCCGTCGCATCGGATGCCCCCGCGTCGCTGACGCCGCACGTGGAGCGCGCCACCACCCGCGTGATCATCGCGTGCAGCCTGCGCCTGCTCCGCGACGGCCTCGCCGATGCGCTCGGCCGCTCCACGGCGATGACCGTCGCCGCCGCCGTGGGCGATGCGGCGCACGCGCGCACCGCGATCGACGAGCACCAGCCGGACGTCGTGCTGCTCGACACGGAGATGCCGGACAGCCTCGCGCTCGTGCGCGCGATCCACGACGCGCCGCCCTCGCCGAAGGTCGTCGCCTTCGCCGTCTCCGATTCCGACGACGCGCTCGTCCGGTACATCGAGGCGGGGATCGACGGCTACGTCACGCGCGACGGCGCGCTGCGCGACGTCGTCGCCGCCGTGGAGAGCGTCGGGCGCGGCGAGACGATCGTGTCGCCGCGACTCGCCGCGTCGCTCTTCCAGCGCCTCGCGGCGCAGCGGCGGCGCACGGACGGGGGCGGCGGCGCGGCGGAGAGCGCGCTCACCTCGCGCGAGCAGCAGATCCTCGCGCTGGTGGAGCAGGGGATGGCGAACAAGGAGATCGCGCGCACGCTCGGCATCGAGCTGGCGACGGTGAAGAACCACGTCCATCACGTGCTGGAGAAGCTCAACGTCTCGCGGCGCGGGCAGGCGGCGGCGCGCGCACGGTTCACGCGCGAGTAACCGGCGCGAGGAATCGGCGTGCGTCACCGGCGCGTGCGGGTGATGCGCGTAACCGGTGTGCGTGTCGGTTGCCGGCGCGCTGTGTAGCGAGGGCGGAGGCGTCGGCCAATCGGGCGATCTCCGCGGCGTTTGCGGGGCGTTCGCCGGAAGCCGTGTCTTGACAACTACAAGCCCCGATGCTAAACAGGTGGCGTTTCTCGCCGCCTCCTCCCGCCGTTGGGGCTTCGAGGTTCGAAGTACGTGGAAGTCGCCTACCTGTAAGGAGCTTCATACGCATCTGCTTCGTGCCGTGGCCCTCCTCGGTGGCCTCGTGGCCATTGGCTCGCCCGCACGCGTCGGCGCACAAGCCGACGCCGTGCATAACGCGGGCGCCGCCGATCGGGTCTACGTCATCGTCCGCACGGACGACGGCGGCATGAGCCACAGCGTCAACATGGCGCTGGAGCGGCTCATCGCCTCCGGCGTCCCCGTCAGTGCGTCCGTGATCTTCGCCGCTCCGTGGTACCAGGAGACGGTGGAGATCCTGAAGCGCCATCCCGACGTCGCCGTCGGCGTGCACCTCGCGCTCAACTCGGAGTGGAAGAACTATCGCTGGGGCCCGGTGGCCGGGTGGGGAACGGTGCCCACGCTCGTCGACTCCAACGGCTACTTCTTCCACTCCGCGCGCGACCTGCACGCCAACCACCCCGACCTCCGGCAGGTGGAGACGGAGCTGCGCGCGCAGATCCAGCGCGCGCTCCGCTCGGGGCTGCGGATCGATTACGTGGACTATCACATGGGCACCGTCTTCGACGATCCGCAGTTCCGCGCGATCGCCGAACGATTGGCCCACGAATATGGCCTCGGCATGATGGGGTACTTCGGCGAGTCGAGGCAGAACCCGCAGTACGCGGCGGCGCCCGGCGACGAGACGGACAGTCTCGTCGCCTACGTCGACCGCCTCGAGCCGGGCGTGCATGTCCTGGTCACCCACTGCGGCGTGGATGACGCCGAGCTGGGAGCGCTGGTGGACATGAACGCCGACGGAGCCCTTGCCGACATGAGCAGGCACCGGCAGGGGGAGTTGGATGCAGCGACGTCGCAGCGGTTCCGGCAGGAGCTCGCGAATCGCCACGTGACGTTAGTGACGTTCCGGCAGTTGATCGAGAAGCAGGGTTTGCAGGCCATGCGACGACCCGGTGGATGAGAACGCAGCCGCGCAATTGGAGGATTTCCATGGAGAAGATGGTGTCGAGAAGGCGCTCGCTCCGGACCAGCCACCCCCGCCGCTTCGGCGCAGTGGGGATGGCATTTCTGTTGGTCCTGGGGCTGGGCGGGACGGCGATGGCGCAGCAGATCCAGGTCACGGGTACCGTGACCACGGCGGGGAACGTCCCCCTCGAGGGGGTCACCGTCGCGGTGAGCGGGACGGACACGCACGTCCTCACCAACTCGCGCGGGCGCTACGCGATCGGGGCTCCGTCCACCGGCGCGCTCACCTTCACGCTGATCGGCTACCGCCGGCAGGCGATCCCCATCAACGGCCGGACCACCATCAACGTGACGATGGAGCACATCGCCATGCTGGAGCAGGTGGTCGTCACCGGGTACGGCACCGAGCGCCGCGCGGACATCACGGGCGCGGTCGCCAGCGTCCCGATGGAAGCGGTCGCGCGGCCCACGACGGCGAGCGTGCTGCAGCGCCTGAGCGCCAGCGCGCCGGGCGTCACGGTGGACGCGGCGGGCGCGCCGGGATCGCGCAGCACCGTCCGCATCCGCGGCATCAGCTCCTTCCAGAACAATGACCCGCTGTACATCATCGACGGGACGCCGGTCCAGGATTCGTACATCAACTGGCTGAACCCCGACGACATCACGTCGATCCAGGTCCTGAAGGATGCGTCGGCGGCGTCGATCTACGGGTCGCGCGCCAGCAACGGCGTCATCATCATCACGACCACGAAGCAGGGCGCCGAGGGGCCGCCGCGCGCGACGCTGAGCGTGCGCACCGGGCTCTCCACGCCGTCCAACAGCCTGAGCAAGATTCTCATCACGAACTCGCTCGACTACTTCCAGGTCGAGAAGGCGGGCTATCTCAACGCCGGCGCCAAATTGTCGGAGATCCCGACAAACATCTACGGCGACCCGAACAACCCGACCGTCCCGAAGTACATCTACGCCGACGGCTCGACGATCCTCGCCAAGGACCAGTGGGGCCGCCCGACGCAGGTGGACGTCAGCAAGTACTCGTACCCGTACAGCCTGATCATGCCGGGCAGCAAGGGGACGGACTGGTTCAAGACCGTCTTCGGCACGGGCAACGTGAAGGACGCGAACCTGAGCGTCGCCGGCGGCGGGGCGGACAACCGGTACAACGTCTCGGGCGGCTACTTCGACCAGGTCGGCACCGCGGTCTACAACGACTTCAAGCGCGGCACCGTCCGGGCGAACACCGACTTCACGCGCGGGAAGGTGAACTTCGGTGAGAACGTCGCCCTCTCCACCGAGCAGCACTTCGGCGGCTACGGGCTGACGGACGACGCCCAGGGCGAGGACGGGCTCCTCGGCAAGGACGTGATGATGCAGCCCGTCATCCCCGTCTACGACATCAAGGGCAACTTCGCCGGCGGCAAGGCGACGGGGCTGGGCAACCAGAGCAACCCGCTCCACCGGGCCTACTGGACGAAGGACAACATCACGCGGAACAATCGCGTGTTCGGCAACGTCTTCGCCGGCCTCAACCCGCTGGCGAGCCTGAGCCTGAAGTCCAGCCTCGGCTTCGATCTCGGCCAGGGCGCGTACTCGGGGATCAACTCGCCGTACCCGGAGAACGCCGAAGCCACGTTCCAGTACTCGATGGACGACGACCAGAGCAACTTCCGGAACTGGACGTGGAGCAACACGGCCACCTACAGCCGGAAGCTCGGGGAGCACAGCTTCTCGCTGCTCGGCGGCGAGGAGGCGAACGCGGGGACGAGCCGGTACATCAACGGCTCGATGAACAACCTGCTGCTCACCGACGTGAACTCGCGCTACCTGCAGCCGGCGCTCGGCGACTCGAAGTCGATGACGGTGCGCAGCGGCGGCGGCTCGAACGCGCTCCTCTCGCTCTTCGCCAAGGCCGACTACAACTACGCCCAGAAGTACGTCGCCAGCGTCACGGTGCGCCGCGACGGCTCGTCGAACCTCGCGCCGGGGCACCAGTGGGGTACCTTCCCCGCCTTCGGTCTCGGCTGGCGCATCTCGAACGAGAGCTTCCTCAAGAACAGCCACATCTTCAACGACGTCATGCTCCGCTACGGCTGGGGCGTGACCGGCAACCAGGCGATCAACCCGGGCCGCATCGTCGCGCAGTACGGCGGCAGCCAGGGCGACACGTACTACGACATCAGCGGCGGGAACTCGATCGTGCCGGGCTATCGCCAGACGGCGATCGGCAACCCCGACCTGCGGTGGGAGGAGGATCGGTCCCAGAACGGCGGCGCGGACATGTCGCTGTTCGACCGCAACCTCGACGTCGTGGTCGACATCTACTCGCGCAAGACGAACAACCTGCTCTTCAACCCGGCCATCCCGGGCACGGCGGGCATCGCCTCCGCGCCGATCGTGAACGTCGGCTCGATGAGCAACAAGGGCATCGACTTCTCGATCGGCCACCACGCCGCGTCGTGGAACGTGACCTTCACCGGCAGCCACTACACCAACCGGATCGACAAGATCACGAACGACCAGACCTTCTTCTACGGCCCGGTCTCGACGCGTGAGGGCAACCAGGTCATCAACATGGTCGGCCACCCGATCGGGTCGTTCTACGGCTACGTCGCCAACGGCTACTTCAACACCGCGGCCGACGTCGCGGCGCACACGCCGGACGCCAACGGCAAGTGCTCCGCGTACTGCCAGCCGGGCGCCAAGCTCGGACGCATCAAGTTCGAGGACACCAACCACGACGGCCAGCTCACCCTCGCCGACCGCCAGATCATCGGCAGCCCGCTGCCGAAGTTCACGGCCGGCCTGGACATGGGCTTCCGCCGCGGGAACTGGGACCTGAACGCCACCGTGTTCGGCACGTACGGGAACAAGATCTTCGAGAACCAGATGGAGTGGTACGTCTTCCGTGAGTTCCAGACGAACGTCCGCAAGGACCTCCTCGCGAACTCGTGGAATCCGGCGCACCCGAACCCGAACGCGAAGTATCCGATCATCGACAACGACGACAGCTACAGCCGGCAGATCAGCAGCTACTACGTGAAGGACGGCTCGTACACGCGGCTGCAGAACATCCAGATCGGGTACAACGTGCCGCCGACGGTCGCCCGCTACCTCTCCGCGGCGCGCGTCTACCTCCAGATCGACAACCTGTTCACGATCACCGGCTACGACGGCCTGGATCCGGCGCTCGCGCCCCAGAACGTCGGCGGCGCCGCCGGTGACATCCGCGACCAGTACCGCGGCGTGGACCGCGGGCAGTATCCGAGCAGCAGGATTTTCAGCATCGGCCTGTCGACGTCGTTCTGAGCGAACGTCTTAATCTGATCAATGAGGAGACGATGAAGATCGTATCGAGACCTTCGCTGCTCGTCGGAACGGCGTCCATGTTCCTGGCGACGGCGGTGCTGTACGGCTGCAAGAACTTCCTCACCGACGCTGGCGCGCCGCGGGGGACGCTGAACCAGGCGTCGCTCTCCACGCCGGCCGGCGTCGAGGGGTCGCTCATCGCCACGTATCGCGCGCTCGACTGCACGAGCTCGCTCCAGCCCGACTGGGGGTGCGCGGCCAGCAACTGGGTCTGGGGGAGCGTCGCCAGCGACGACTCCTACAAGGGCTCGGACGCCGGCGACCAGCCCCCGATCAACGACATCGAGGGCTACCACTGGGGGACGGCGAACGCCAACTCCTACATCAACTCCAAGTGGCGCATCAGCTACGAGGGGATCAACCGCGCGAACTCCACCCTGCGGCTGCTCCACCAGGTGGTGAAGGCGCAGCCCGGGGCGATCTCCCCCGCCGACGTCAATGGCATCACCGGCGAGGCGATCTTCCTGCGGGCGCACTACTCCTTCGAAGCCTACCGGATGTGGGGGAACATCCCCTACTACCGGGAGGACGACGTGGACTTCCGCAAGGCCAACGAGGACACGGCCGCGGTCATCGCCGACATCGAGAAGGACCTCGACTCGGCGATCAAGGTCCTGCCGGATGTTCCTCGCAACAACCAGAAGGGGCGCGCCTCCAGGTGGACGGCGCTGGCGTATCTCGGCCGCGTGCAGGTGTACGCGCACCAGTTCCAGCAGGCGGTCGCGACGCTCGATTCCGTCCGTCGGAAGGGCCCGTACGGCCTGGAGAAGAGCTTCAGCTTCGTCTGGACCGGCTTCCAGAACCTGTCGAACGGGCCGGAGACCATCTGGGCCTACCAGGCGTCCGCGAACGACGGGGAGCCGAACGGCAACAACGCCAACTGGGGCGAGCGGCTCAACTTCCCGTACTCGGGCGCTCCCATCGGCGGCTGCTGCGGCTTCAACCAGCCGACGCAGAATCTGGTCAACTTCTTCAAGGTGGATTCGGTCACCGGGCTCCCGCTGGCCTGGTCGCATCCGGACAGCTGGAACGCGTCGAACGCACACTTCAAGGCAGGCTCCATGGACTACGTGGATCCGCGCCTCGACTGGACGGTCGGCCGCGACAGCGTGCCGTACAAGGATTGGGGCCTCGAGCTCGTGAGCGCCGATCCGAGCTGGGTGCGTGACTCGACCAACGGCGGCGTCTACAGCCCGAAGAAGAACGCGCACGAGCATGCGAGCGGCGCTGAGAGCAGCGCGGGGTGGCAGCCGACGCAGCTCAACTCCGTCAACATCCACCTGTACCGCTACGCCGACCTGCTCCTGCTGGATGCCGAGGCGAAGGCGGAGACGGGCGACCTGGCTGGCGCGACGATGCTCGTGGACTCGGTCCGCATGCGTGCCCGCGGCGACCTCGATCCGGCGCACGTGGTCCAGGGTTGCGGCTTCCCCTCGGATTCCAAGGCCGCGGCCGTCGAGAAGGCGAAGTATCCGCAGTGCGACGGCGACTCGCGCATGGCGGTGCCGATCGACGATCCGGCCGTCACGTGGGCGCGGTACAAGATCGGCCTGTACCCGACCTTCGCGAGCGCGGCTGACGCCCTCCGCGCCATCCGCTACGAGCGTCGGCTTGAGCTGGCGATGGAAGGGCAGCGCTTCTTCGATCTGCGGCGCTGGAACACCTGCGCGGCGGACGGCACGAGCGGCAGCCTCCCCTGCTACCAGGCCATCCTGAACGGCTACACCACCAAGGGCATCGGTGGCGCCGCCGAGGGCGATCGCATCGCCTATCTCAGCCGCGCCGAGCCGCTGACGGACAAGCACCGCTGGTTCCCGATCCCGCAGGCGCAGATCGACCTGAGCGATGTCAACGGGAAGCCGGCGTTGAAGCAGAACCCGGGCTGGTAAGCGAGCGACGACCACTCGCTGACGGCTGAGTGAAAGGAGAGGGCCGGTCGATGCGATGCATCGGCCGGCCCTCTCGCTTTCCGCTTTCCGCTTTCCGCTTTCCGCTTTGCGCCTCCCGCCTCCCGCCTCCCGTCTCCCGCCTCCCGCCTCAGCGCCTCAGCGCCTCCCGATCCCGAACGCCTGCAGCGAATCGCCGGTGTTCGCCACGAGCACCGTCCTCCCCGTCGGCGTGCGAACGAGCGCGAGCCCGGAGACGTCGAGCGGGGCGAGCAGGCCGCTCGCCGCCGGCGGCACTGGGGCGAAGCGCCCGTGGCCATCCCCGCGCAGCCAGAGCCCGTTCCCCGCGTCCGCCGGCGGCGTGTTCGGGTCCGTGTCGTAGCGGTTCCCCGCCACGATCAGGTCGAGCCGTCCGTCCCCGTCCACGTCCACCGGGATCATGCCGCGGATCGGCGAGATCTGCGCCATCTTCGGCAGCGCGGACGCGCTGAACCGCCCGCCGCCCTCGTTGTGCAGGTACATGCTGGCGAAGGTGTCCGCCTGGTAGTGCAGGGCGTGCTCGAGCACGTCCGCGCCGAACGCCTGATCCATGCTCGCCTCGGCGAATGAGCCGTAGGTCGGGAAGCGCAGGGTCAGCGGATAGATCGCCTGGCCGAGCGACGCGAGACTCGCGATCGGATAATCCTTCCCGCCGATCTCCTCGGTGAAGACGAGGTCCGTCGTCTGTTCGCCCAGCCCCGCCGACTCGCTCCCGGTGAGGTTCCCCGCGTACACGCCGAACTTGCCGTCCTTCGACGCGGTGTAGGTGAAGTTGAGCCCGAGGTTCCCGGCGACGATGTCGGGGCGCCCGTCGTGGTCGAAGTCCCCGACGGCGAGGCTGTACCACCAGCCGCGCATCGGCGGCAGGTGCGTGCTCGCCGTGACGTCGCGGAGGCGCGCGCCCTCGTTGCGGTAGAAGCGCACGGGCATCCACTCCCCAGCCGTGACGAGGTCGAGCCGCCCGTCGCCGTCGAAGTCGACCCACGCGGCGTCCGTGACCATGCCGCCGGGGCTCACGAGCTCCGGGGCGTACTGCGCCGTCACGTCGGTGAAGCGCCCGCCGTCGTTGCGCAGCAGGTAGCTCCGCGTGGGATAGGGGTACTTCCGCGACGTCATGCGGCCGCCGACGAAGAGATCCTGGCGGCCGTGCCCCGTGAAGTCGCCGGCGCGGATCGTCCCCGTGCAGGTGCGCATCGGCGGCAGCGCGAGCGAGTCGCGCACGAAGCGGCCGCCGCCCTGGTTGACGTAGAGCCGGTCCTGCAGCCGCGGCGACCCGGGCACGAGCTGGTAGTCGCAGCTCGCGACGTAGAGGTCCGGCCGCCCGTCGCCGTTCGCGTCGAAGAAGAGCGCGCCCCAGTCGTCGAAGGCCGCGTCGGCGGCCCACGGCTGCCCCTGCGTGGACTCGACGAAGCTCCCGTCCTTCTGCTGGAGGAAGAGCCGCCCCGGGATCCCCGCCGCGCCGCCGATGAAGACGTCGTCGAGGCCGTCGCCGTTCACGTCCGCGACGGCGAGCGGCGGGCCGTGGCTGGACAGCATGTACGGCAGGAGGGGCTGCACGGTGTAGTCGGCGAGCATCCCCGGATCGTGCCGGTAGGCGGGCCGGTGCTGCGCGTCGAGCGGCTGGAAGGGACGCGCGACTGGCGCGGGGGGATCGGCCGTCCGCCGCGCCTTCGCGTCGGCCTGCCTGACGACGACGCGCCGATCGGCGCCGAGCCCCGTGAGGACCTGGTCGCGCCCATCCGGCCAGACCACCTCCAGCGTGTCCACGCGCGTCGCGGCGCCGAGCCCGAAGTGCTCGCGCTGGTCCATCGTGGACATGTAGCCGCGATAGGGCGAGTGGTAGAGGTACTGCTTCCGCTTGCCGGCGGTGAGGATCAGCCTCGCGCCGATGCCGCCGCGGTTCGGCGCGTCCCCCTGGAGCTCGACCTGGAGCCAGTGGTGGGCATCGTCGTCGGGGCGGACGTTCTCGTAGATCGACGCCGGCGCGTCGATGTTGTTCACGACGAGGTCGAGCTTCCCGTCGTTGTTCAGGTCCGCGTACGCCGCGCCGTACGAGAACCCGGGCTGGTCGAGCCCCCACGCCTTCGTCTCGTCGGTGAAGGTCAGGTCGCCGTCGTTGCGGAAGACGTAGTTCGGGACCTTGTAGCTCTGGAGGTCGCGCAGGATCTTGCGCGCGGTCCAGCTGTCCCCCGAGCGCTGCGCCCGGTACACCGACATCACGTAGTCGAAGTCGTTGACCGCCTTCGGGTAGCCGTTGGTGATGAGGATGTCCTTCCGGCCGTCGTCGTCGAAGTCGGCGAAGAGGGCGCTCCAGCTCCAGTCGGTGTACGCCACGCCGGCCAGGCGACCGATCTCGCTGAAGGTGACGTCCCCGTCCTTCGTCGGGCCATCGTTGAGCTGGAGCGAGTTCAGGTCGTAGTCCATCCGGCGGCCGGCGTTGCGCGCGCGCACGACGTCGTTCCCGGTCACGAAGCCGCTCATCTTCTTCCGCGCGTTCAACGCCGGCGGCATCATGTCCACCTGCAGGATGTCCGGGAGGCCGTCGTCGTTGAAGTCCGCGACGTCGATCCCCATCCCGGCGAAGCTCGTGTGGCGGAGCCACTGGCGGGACTTGTTGGTGAAGGTGCCGTCGCCGTCGTTCGCGAACAGGATGTCGTTCGGGTCGATGTCGCTCGACACGTAGATGTCCGGGCGGCCGTCGCCATTGAAGTCGGCGACGGCGACCCCCAGCCCGTACGCGGCAGCCTTCTCGAGTCCCGCCGCCTTCGAGACGTTGGTGAACTTCCCGTGGCAGTCGTTGCGATAGAGCTGGTTGTAGCTGCCGAGCGGCTTGCCCGCGCCGCGGGCCGCCATGTCGCCGCGCGAGAAGTCCTCCGGCGAGTTCTCGAGGAGGAAGAGGTCGAGGCACCCGTCGCCGTCGTAGTCGAGGAAGGCGGCGTGCGTCGTGAACCCCGTGTCGGCGATCCCGTACCGCGCCGCCTCCTCGGTGAAGGTGCCGTTGCCGTCGTTGACGAAGAGGAGATTGGCGCGCTGTGCCGCCGTCGACCACTTCGGGCCGGACACGGACACGTAGATGTCGAGGCGGCCGTCGTCGTTGATGTCCACCATCGTCACGCCCGTCGCCCAGCGGCTCGTCTTCACTCCCGCCCGCTCGGTGATGTCCTCGAAGCGCATGCCGCCGCGGTTGCGATACAGGCGGCTCGACACCTGGTTGCCGGCGAAGAAGATGTCCGGCAGCCCGTCGTTGTCGATGTCTCCCACGGCGACGCCGGCGCCGTTGTAGACGTAGGGGTCGGTCTGCGCGTTCAGCGAGTCGCTGGTGGTGATGGTGTTGGCGAAGGTGACGCCGGTCTGGGCGGCGCTCAGCTGCTTGAAGACGGGGTGCTGCCTCGTGCACGCGGCGAGCGAGAGCCCGGCGACGGCGAGCACGAGCAGACCCGAGTGGCGCGTACGCATCGCCCTCGTCATCGGTCGAATGGATGTGCGGAGAGAAGCCGGCGGGGGACTCCGACCGCCGGGATGGGTCGTGGCTGGTGGCGCGTCGGGATGCGGAACCACGCCAACGCTAACGTACTGCCGGTGCCCGAGGGGCGATAGACGGATGGCCGCCCGGCGGGTCGAACATCCTGCCCCGGCGTGCTATCGTTCCAGTCGGCTTCGCCGGTTTCCTTCCTCCGCGTCACTCCGCCGCCGCGTTCTCCCCATGCGATTCGCCTTCGCCGTCGCGGGCGCCCTGCTCGCGACCGTCGCCGCCACCGCCCGCGCCCAGAGCCGTCCCGCCGCTCCTCTCGACCCCGCCGCCACCGCGCGCGGCGCGCGCCCGGTCCCCGGCCCGGTCTACGAGATCCCCGGCTTCACGCGCGCCGTCGAGCGCGGAACGCGCACCCGCACCGGCCGCCCGGGACCCGGCTACTGGGTCCAGCACGCGCGCTACTCCATCGACGCCCGGCTCGATCCGCGCGCCGATCGCGTGTCCGGCAGCGAGCGCGTGACCTACCTCAACGCGTCCCCGGACACCCTCCGCCGCCTCGCCGTGTACCTGCGGCAGAACGTCTTCGCCGCGGGCAACCCGAGGCGGGATCCGGCGCCGATCACCGGCGGCATGCGCCTCGGCCGCGTCGCCGTGAACGGCCGCGTCGTCCCGCCGAAGTCGACCGGGGTGGAGGCCGTGCCGATCACCGATGTTGCCAAACGAGGCGCGCCGGGCGACGGCGGCTACACGGTGGACGGCACGGTGATGTGGCTCCCGCTCCCCACGCCCCTCCTCCCGCACGACAGCGTGCGGCTGGAGCTCGCGTGGTCGTACGCCCCGGCGCCCTCGCCCTCCGACGGCCGCGAGGGGCGCGAGGACCACCATCTCTACTTCATGGGCTACTGGTATCCCGAGGTCGCCGTGTACGACGACGTCAACGGGTGGGTGGCCGATCCGTACCTGCTCGAGGCGGAGTTCTACATGGATCCGGCCGACTACGACGTGCGCGTCACCGTCCCGCGCGGGTGGGTGGTCGGCGCCACGGGAACGCTGGCGAACGCGGCGGAGGTGCTCTCGCCCGCGGCGCGCGCGCGGCTCGCCGAGGCGCGGCGCACGGGGCGCGTGGTGCACGTCGTCGAGCCGGGCCCGGGTGCCGTCGGCGCCTTCGCCGGCCGCGGCGCGACGGCGACCTGGCACTTCACCGCGACCGACGTGCGCGACTTCGCCTGGGGCACGAGCGACCGGTACGTGTGGGACGCGACGCGCGCGCTCGTCGCCGATTCCGGCCGCGCGGCGCCGGACACGGTGAACATCTACAGCTTCTACCGCCGGCACGCGCCGGCCGCCGCGTGGGCGCTCGGCGGCGCGCGCTTCACCCGCGACGCCATCGAGCAGCTCTCGAAATACCTCTGGGCGTATCCGTGGCCGACGATGACGTCGATGGAGGGCGTGCTCGACTCGGGGGGCATGGAGTACCCGATGATGACGCTCATGCAGCCGTGGGCCGACACCCTCTCGCTCGCCGGGGACCTGATGCACGAGACGGGACACATGTGGTTCCCGATGCAGGTCGGCTCGAGCGAGACGCGCTATCCGTGGATGGACGAGGGGTTCACGCAGTACGACGTCGCCCAGGGGATGCGCGCGCTCTACGGCGAGCCGCGGACGGGCGGCCGGCCAAACGATTCCGAGCAGGGGCAGCGCGCGCTCTACCTGTCCGCCGCGCGCGCGGGGCACGACATGCCGCTGATGTGGCCGGGCGACCTGTACCCGCAGGAGCTCTACTTCATCATGTACTACGACAAGACCGCGCAGGCGCTCGCCGCGCTCCGCGGCGTGCTCGGCGAGGCGACCTTCCACCGCGCCTTCCGCGAATACGGGCGGCGGTGGACGGGGAAGCACCCGTACCCGGCCGACTTCTTCGACACCATGTCGGACGTCGCCGGCCGCGACCTCGACTGGTTCTTCACCACCTGGTTCTACGAGCCGTGGCCCCTCGACCAGGCGATCGCCTCGGTGGCGACGCGCGGCGACTCGACGGCGATCACGATCGAGGACCGCGGCCTGGCGCCGATGCCGGTGCCGCTGGCGATCACGCGCGCGGGCGGGACGGTGCAGCGCCTGACGATTCCCGAGAGCGTGTGGCTCTCCGGCGCCCGGCGGTACGTCGTGCGCGTGCCGGCGTCGCCGGCGATCGAGCGCATAATGATCGATCCGGACGGGCTCTTCCCGGACATGGACCGGGGGAACCAGAGCTGGAGCCGCTAGGGTCGAGGGTCGAGGATCGAGGGTCGAGCCGCCGCCGCCGCTGCTACTCGCCAGGCTGGCCGCCGACGAGCGCCGCCACCACGCGCGCCACGTCGGCGAGGGCCGCGTCGCGTTCGTGGGCCGGCGCGGCGGTGTCGACGAGGTAGGCGGTGACCAGCAGCGGCGCGCGGCGCGGCGGCCAGGCGACGGCGATGTCGTTCGTCGCGCCGTGCTCGCCCGTCCCGGTCTTGTCGCCCACGTGCCAGCCTCGGGGAAGGCCGGCGCGCAGCCTCGCGCCGCCGGTGGTGTTCGCGGCGAGCCAGCCGCGCAGCACCTCGCGCGAGCGCGGCGACAGGTCGCTCCCGAGCAGGATCCGCCGCAGGTCCGCCAGCATCGCCGACGGCGTCGTCGTGTCGCGCGGGTCGCCCGGCTCGGCGCTGTTGAGCGTCGGCTCGGTGCGATCGAGTCGCGTGATCGGGTCGCCGAGCGAGCGCGCGTACGCGGTGACCGCGGCGGGGCCGCCGATGCGGCGCAGCAGGACGTTCGCCGCCGTGTTGTCGCTGTACTCGATCGCCGCCGCGCAGAGCGCCGCGACGGACATCCCGCCCTCGTGCACGTGCGCCCGCGTGATCGGCGCGTACGACAGCAGGTCGCCGTCGCCGTAGGGGAGCACGCGCTCGAGCGACTCCCGCCCGGCGTCCACCCGCGACAGCACGGCCGCCGCGAGCAGGAGCTTGAAGGTGCTGCACATCGGGAAGCGCTCGTCGGCGCGGTGCCCGATCCGATGCCCGCTGCCGGTGTCGAGCGCGGACACGCCGAGACGTCCGCCGACGCGACGCTCGATGTCGGCGAGCGCACGGGCGGCGTCCGGCCCGGCGACGCGGCGGCGCCCGCGGATGCCTATCGCCGGCACGAGGGCGGCGACGCCGGCGAGCAGGAGGTCGCGGCGGGAGAGGAGGTGAGTCATCGGCGGATCGTTGGTGGGGACGCGGTCGTTGCGGGCGCGGGCGAGTGCATCCTATGCTATGGGCCTTCCGACACAAGAGGAGCGGAATGGCCGGATTCTCGAGCGACCGCCTCGCCCGTCTGGAGGACGTCATGAGGGGCTACGTGGAACGCGGCATCGTGCCCGGACTCGCGTGGCTCGTGAGCCGCGGCGGCGAGGTGCATGCCGGCGTGGCCGGCACGACGGCGATCGGCGGTGACACGGCAGTGCGCCGCGACACGATCTTCCGCGTCACGTCCATGACGAAGCCGATCACCGCGGCGGCGGCGATGATCCTCGTCGAGGAAGGGAGTGTGCGCCTCGACGAGCCGGTGGACCGCCTCCTCCCGGAGCTGGCGAACCGGCGGGTGCTGACGCGGCTCGACGCGCCGCTCGACGAGACGGTGCCGGCGGCGCGCGCCATCACGGTGCGCGACCTGCTCGCCTTCACCATGGGCTACGGGCTCGTCTTCCCCTTCGATGCCTACCCGTACCAGCGCCGGGCCGCCGATCTGGCGCTGAACCAGGGACCGCCGCATCCGCAGCTCCCGCCAGCGCCTGACGAGTGGATCCGGCGCTTCGGGACGCTGCCGCTGATGCACCAGCCGGGCGAGCGCTGGCTGTACAACACGGGCGCCGACGTGCTCGGCGTGCTCATCGCCCGCGCCTCGGGCCAGCCCTTCGACCGCTTCCTGCGCGAACGGATCTTCGAGCCGCTCGGCATGGTCGATACGGCATTCCATGTGGCGCCGGAGAAGCTCGACCGCTTCACCGTCGCCTACCAGCCGGATCCCGCGACGGGCGCGCTCGCGGTGAGCGACCACGTGATGGGAGAGTGGAGCCGGCCGCCCGCCTTCCCCTCCGGCGCGGCGGGGCTCGTGTCGACGCTGGACGACTATCACGCCTTCGCGGCGATGCTGCTGAACGGCGGCCGACATGGCGCGACGCGCGTCCTGTCGGCGGACTCGGTGCGGGCGATGACCACCGACCAGCTCACGCCGGAGCAGAAGGCGGTGTCGGGGCTCTTTCCGCACTTCTTCGACGACCGGGGGTGGGGCTTCGGCGTGGCGATCGCCACGCGCCCGGACGAGCTCTCGTCGGTGCCGGGCCGCTACGGCTGGGACGGCGGCTTCGGCACGTACTGGTTCAACGACCCGTCGCAGGGGCTGGTCGGGATCCTCATGACCCAGCGCACCTTCGACGGGCGGACGTTCCCGGAGGCGGATTTCCGGCGGGCGCTGAGCTGAGGCGGGAGGCGGGAGGCGGGAGGCG
>CAMLIT010000023.1 GCA_946480295.1 uncultured Gemmatimonadota bacterium | reverse complement strand
GCAGTCTGGTGGCCCACCGCCGGCGCCCACGCCATGGGCGACCTCGCCGTCACCTGCGCCGTCGTCGCCCTCTGCGCCCCCGACCTCCTCCGCCGCCGAGTCCCGCCGAGCACCCACGCCTTCGGCGTCGCGCTGTTCTCGCTGGCCGCCGCGACGACCAAGATCTCCCTCCTCCCCCTCGCCGTCGCCATGACCGTGGTCGGCGCCGTCCAGGCCTGGCGCGACGCCGAGCCGGGCGGCCGCCGCCGGATTGTCGCCGCGGCCGTCGGCCCGTGGCTCGTCTTCTACCTCCCCGTCGTCCTCGCCACCTGGCTCCAGTCCGGCGCCCCCTTCGGCCCCTTCGAGGCGTGGCGCTTTCCGACGACCGTCTACGACGCGGCCCACATCCACCGCGTCGTCGACCTCGTCAGGCAGGTGAGCCGCCGCCCGATCCACTCGGCGCCCCTGGAGCTGCTCGCCCGCCGCACCCCGCTGCTCTGGCTCGCCGCGCTGGGCGCCCTCGTCGCCAGCACCCTTCCCCCGCGCTCGCGCCTCCTCGCCGCGGCGATCCTCGGCGGGCAGCTCGTCGCGATCGTCGCCCTCCTCCCGTGGGACCCGCGCTTTCTCTCCGGCATCCCGATCGCCCTCGCCATCCTCTTCGCGCGCGCCCCGCACCCGCGCATCGCCGCCTGGCTCTCCCGCCGAGCGGTGTCGTGGACCCTCGTCGCCCTCCTCGTCCTCCCCTGGCTCGGCGCACAGCTCTGGTACTCGATCCCCTTCGTGCGCGTGTCGACGGGACTCCTGGACGCGGAAGACTTCCGCGCGCGCTTCATCCCCTTCTGGCGCGACCTCGCCCCGCTCGACTCCCTCCTCCCGCGCAACGCCGTGCTCCTCGTCGACGGCTACCGCCTCGGCGCCGTCTACTCCCCGCGCGCGATCGTCTGGACGGCGGCCGACATCGAGGGGCGCCCGCCCGTCTATCAGCTCGGCCCGACCTGCGCCGTCACGAACCCGTCATTCGCCCCCGGCCCCGTGGTATATCGCGATGACGCCGCCGTGATCGAGGCGCCGAGGAGTGCGTTGAGGGAGCCGGTATTGGGGACTGTGTGCGTGAGGAGGGTGGAGTGGAGATGAACGCGGGCGGCGGGAGGCGGGAGGCGGGCATCCCGGGCACTCTCGCCGTGCGTCGTGCTCCGTGCCCGGGCTTGCATCACACGGTGGGGACACGGATGCCACGGATGAACTGCACGGATGCACGCGGATCGCGCCGTGTGGCGGGACGGCACCGTGCGCCGGGATCTCCTCATCGGGTCGAACGGAGCGAAGGATGACACCAGCGCCTTTCCCGCATCCCGGCGCCCGCTCCCCATCCGCGGCATCCGTGCCCTCCGTGGCATCCGTGTCCAATCGGCGTTGATGCCGCGCGCCACGCAGGACCGGACGCACGGCGGACGTGGCCCGCCCGGGCGCGTCCCTCGTCCCTCGTCCCTCGTCCCCTCGCCTCCCGCCCCCGCCCCCCTACACCCTCTCCACCCACCCCCTCCTCCCATCCACCCTGATCCTCTCCCCATCCCGGATCACCCGCGTGGCCTGCTCCACCCCGACCACCGCCGGCAGCCCGTACTCGCGCGCGATCACGGCGCCGTGCGTCATCAGCCCGCCCACCTCCGTCACCAGCCCGGCGATCGACACGAACAGCGGCGTCCAGCTCGGATCCGTGGAGGTCGTCACCAGGATGTCACCCGGCTCGAGGTCGGCGTCAGCGATGTCGAGGACGACGCGCGCCCGGCCCTCGACGACGCCGGCGGAGACGGCGAGGCCGACCAGCGCGCCCGCGGGGACGTCGTCGCGCCGGTACGAGCCGGCGATCGCCTCGCCGTCGGAGGTGAGCACGCGCGGCGGCGTCAGCGCCTGGTGCGCCCTGAACTCCTCCCGGCGCCGGCGGAGGAGGTCGTCGTCGACGCGCCGCGTGCGCACGACGTTGCGAAGCTCCTCGAGCGTGAGGTGGAAGATGTCCTCCCTCTCGCGCAGCACGCCGGCCCTGACGAGTCGCTCGGCTTCACCGAGCAGCGCCCGCTTGTAGACGAAGTAGCGGCTGACGATGCCGTACTTGGGGTACTCGCGGTAGCCGGCGAAGGTGCGGAGCCGGTCGATCGTCCGCGCCGTCTCGTCGGCCCTGTCGTCGCCGTCGGGCAGTGAGCGCAGCCGCCGCAGCACATCGTCTCTCTTGCTCGACGCCTCGCGCAGCCCCCGCTCGAAGCGACGCCTGCCTTCGCCAGGCTCGAAGTTCCTGACGTGGCCGAGGATGATGGGGACGAGCGTGCGTGGGCTCTCGCTCCACCGCGGCCTCGTGACGTCGATCTCGCCGACGCAGCGCATGCCGTGTCGGTCGAGCCATCCCTGGATCGCGTCGCGCGCTTCGCGCCCGCCAGCGAGCGCGGGCAGCGCGTCGAGGAAGTCGTCGGCGTCCACGTGCTCCAGGAACGCCACCACCTCCGGGTGCGGGCGGACGACGTCGGCGACGTCGAGGAGCGCGAGCCCCATCTCCGAGGTGATGTCGTCAGGCAGCGACTGCGTGAGCGTGTCGGCGGCGTTCGCCTCGCCGAGCCACGCCTCGAGCCGCTCGTTGAGCCACCACGCCGCCTCCATCCCCGCCATGATGGCGCGGTTGCTGCGCGGATCGAACAGGATGCGCTTGAGCTCCTGGATGTCGGCGAGGATGAAGTCGAGCAGCGCCGCTCCCGACCTCGTCGCGATCTCGCGCTCGAGCGCGGCGACGGATTCCTCGCTGCGCGCGATCAGCTCCTTCACGATCGCCGGGTCCGTCTCGATGGGTGGCGGCGCGGCGCCGGCGGGTGGCGCGGCGCGCTCCTCGTCAGGCAGCGGCCGGATGAAGTCGCCGCGGTCGAGGACGATGCGCAGCGCGTCGCCGACCAGCGGATCCCCTCGCGCCATCATCTCGAGGAGCCCCGCGTGGCGCGACGGTGACGCCAGCTCGCGCGTGACGTCGACGAAGAGCCGGCCGCCCGCCTCGTACATCGGGCGGCCGGCGGTGAGCTGGAAGAGCGAGAGGCCGAGCGGCTTCATCGCGTCGGTCATCATCTGCGCGTGGCCGACGGAGACGTAGACGTGGTTCTCCCCGTCGGCGGCGGCGGGGATCGGGAAGAGCGTCGTGATCGGCCGGCTCTGCACGATCTGGAAGTCGTCGTCGACGAGGCACCACTCGATGTCCTGCGGTCGGCCGAAGTGCGCCTCGATGCGCCGGCCGAGCGCCGCAAGCCGCACGGCCTGGGCGCCGACGAGCGTCGGCTCGTTATGCGGCCGCTCCGGCGCGAGCGTGATCGCGACGAGCTCGCCGTCGCGCACGCGGTAGACGTCCGCGTTCACGCTCCCCGACACCAGCGCCTCGCCGAGTCCGGGGGTGGCCTCGATGCACGCGACCTTCCGGTTGCCCGTGACCGGGTCGGCGGTGAAGAGGATGCCCGAGGCGCGCGGGGCCACCATCCGCTGCACGACGACGGCCATGCGGACCGCCCGGTGGTCGATCCCGTTCCGCAGGCGGTAGGTCACCGCGCGCTCGGTGAAGAGCGATGCCCAGCATCGGCTCACGTGCCGCAGGATCGCCGCAGGCCCGACGACGTCCAGGTACGTGTCCATCTGGCCGGCGAAGGACGCCGTCGGCGAGTCCTCCGCCGTCGCGCTCGATCGCACGGCGCACGCGGCGTCCGCGCCGAGGCGCTCGAGCGACGCGGTGATCGCCGCGGCGATGTCGCCGGGGATCGGGATCGCTTCCACCGTGCGGCGGATCTCCGCGCTCAGCTCGCGGATCGCCTCGCGGTCGTCCGGGTCGAGCGGCGACAGGCGATCGAGCAGCGCGTCGAGCGAGGACGCGTCGGCGAGGATCCGCCGGAAGGCGTCGGTCGTTATGCAGAAGCCGGGCGGCACGCGTACGCCGTCGATGCGCGTCAGCTCGCCGAGGTGGGCGCCCTTGCCGCCGGCGAGCGGGGTCCGGGTCGCGTCGATCTCACGAAGGTCCAGCACGTAGCGGCCCATCCGGGTTCCTCTGTCTCTCGTGCCATTCCGCGCTGCGGGTCGATCGCGCGGACTTGCGGGTTGGCATCCGAGCCGGTACTAGCTAACTTACCTTAGCTAGCGTCGATTCGGGACGCTATGCGGAGATCCGGTGCCGGGCGTTCCCGGAGGTGACATGAAGATCGTCAACATGCACGCGGCCAAGACCAACCTCTCCGAGCTCATCCGACGCGCGCTCGGCGGTGAGGAGATCGTCATCGCGCGCGACGGTCGGCCGGTCGCCCGCCTGGTCCCGGTGGAGCAGGACACCCCACGCCGGCGTTTCGGAGCGCTCGAAGGAAAGCTCGAGGTGACCGCTGGGTTCTTCGAGCCACTGCCGGCGGAGGAGCTGGCCGGCTGGGGAGGGTGAGGGCGATCGAGTGCGCCTGCTCCTCGACACCCACGCCCTGCTCTGGTGGCTTGCGGGAGACGCACGCCTCTCCGCGGCGGCGCGCGCCGCGATCGCCGACGCGACCAGCACCGTGTTCGTGAGCGCCGCCACGGCATGGGAGATCGCGACGAAGCACCGCTTGGGGAAGCTCGACGCGACCGCGCTCATGGGCCGCCTGGACGCCGTGCTCGCGTCGCAGGATTTCGAGTCGCTGGACATCACGCTGGACCATGCGGAGCGCGCGGGCTCGTTGACGGGCGCGCACCGGGATCTGTTCGACCGGATGCTCGTCGCGCAGGCGCACGCGGAGAACCTCACCCTCGTGTCGAACGAGGACCTGTTCGACTCGTTTGGCGTGCGGCGGGTGTGGTAGGGGGGCTGGGGCGGGTCGGAGGTCGCGAGTTCGCGGACCTCGGCGCCCGTGGCCAGCCCGGACGCGTCCCGCGTCCCGCGTCCCCGCGGCCCCCTCCCGCCTCACACCACGCCCCGCTTCACCGCCTCCTCCACCCGCTCGGCGAACATGTCCACCTCGTCGAGCGAGGTGTACACCGACGGCGTGACGCGCAGGCCGGCGAACTCCGACGTCACCATCGGCGTCGTGACGATGCGGTGCCTGCTCAGCAGCCATCCGCCGAGCTTCCCCATGTCCATCCCGTCGATGGCGACGACGCCGATCGCGCCGCTCCTGTCCGGCCCGATCTCGGTGATCATGTGCACGCGATCGCTCGCCGCGAGCAGCCGCTTCGCCCAGCGATCGCGCAGGTAGCGCAGGCGCGCGATCTTCCGCTCCGGCCCGATGCCGCGGTGGAAGGCGAGGGCGACGGCGATCGCGTTGTGGTTCGCGGCGGGGTGCGTGCCGATCTCCTCGTACTTGCGGATGTTCCCCTCCTCCTCGACCGACCCGGCCATCAGCGGCCAGTGTCCCTTGATGCGGTCCTGCCGCACGTAGAGGAACCCCGTCCCGATCGGCGCCATGAGCCACTTGTGCAGGCTCGTGCCGTAGAAGTCGCACCCCAGCTCGTCGCGCGTGAAGGGGAAGTGCGCGAAGGCGTGCGCGCCGTCGACGAACACCGTGATCCCCTTCGGCCTCGCCAGGTCGACGATGCGCCGCACCGGCGCGATGTAGCCGGTCATGAAGCTGATGTGCATGACCTCGATCGCCTTCGTCCGCGGCGTGATCGCCTCGGCGATCTTCTGGACGAAGACGTCGTCGCTCGGCACCGGCGTCGGCACGACCACCTTCTTCAGGACGATGCCCTCGCGCCGCGCGCGCTGCGTCCACGCGTTCTGCATGCGCGGGTAGTTCTGCGTGGTGAACACGACCTCGTCGCCGGGCTTCAGGTCGAGCCCGAAGATCATCGTCTCGTTCGCCTCGCTGGCGTTGCGCGTGATCGCCATCTCCTCGGGGTCGCACCCGAACTGCTCGGCGAGCCCGGTGCGCACGCTCTCGATCCGCGGCTCGAGCACCGCCCACATGTGCTCCACCGGCAGCTCGTTGGAGAAGCGCAGGTCGCGGATCATCTGCTCGAGGACGTGCGTCGGCGCCGGGCTGCACCCGCCGTTGTTCAGGTTGACCATCGTCTTGTCGAGGTCGAACGCGCGCTGGATCTCGTACCAGTACGTCTCGTCCTCGGCGACCGCCGCGGGCGGGCGGCCGTCGGCGAGGTGCTCGGCGCGGAAGAGCTGACGGAAGGCGGACGCGCGCATCGCGGGGAGCGCGGCGCCGGCGCCGAGGAGCGACGTGACGAAGTGCCTGCGACTGGTCATGGCAGCGGCTCGGGTGGAGGACCGCTGATGATGGGCGCCGCTGGCGCGCGCGTCCAGTGGCCCGCGCGGCGGCGGCCCCTACGCCGACTCGCGCTGCGTCTGGCTGAAGGCGCCCGGCGCGTCTTCCTGGCGGGGCGCCGGCCGCGCGTTCGGCCAGAGCGCGCGCCTGAGCGCGTCGACGAGCTGGTGGAGCGCCGGGTCGCTGGTCGTCCGCGACCGCCGCTCGAGCGCGTCGAGGAGACGCACCCGCTCCTCGAAGGAGGTCAGCTCCGGACGGCACTCGCACTCGATCGCGCGCTCAACGGAGGTCCCCAGTGTATCGGCCAGCGCGGCGGCGGGCTGACCGAGGGCGGCGAGCGCGAGCCCGACGAGGGTGTCGGTGTCGAGCCGCTTCGCGGCTTCGTGATCCTGGTCCGGCCTGGACAGACGGTGCATCGGCTGCGACTGCTCTGCGTTTGGGGACTCGTGCGCCCTGATCACTCCCGGTCCGCCGGCATCGGTCGGCCCGCATCTCTCAGTCTCGGCAGGAGGCGCGCGAACCTTGTCGAATTGTATACACGTCGGTACACCCGCGTTCCGAATCCGGCGTCGCGATCCGCGGATCCCTCAGATCCACCCCTTGTGCCGGTACTTCACCAGCCCCAGCCGCTCGTAGAGCCACTGGCCGAACCCGCGCAGGCGGTCCGCCGGCAGGGCCATCGTGCGCACGGCCACCGTGCGGTCCGGCGCCGGCACGCAGCTCACGAGGAACCCGACCTTCGCGAAGGTCGCGCAGGCGCGCGTCGTGTGGATCGGCGAGGTGACCACCGCCACCGTGCGGATCCCGTGCGCGCGCGCGATCGCCGCCGTCTTCACCGCCTCGTCGCGCGTCGTGTAGACGTCCTCGGCGACGAAGATCCGCGTCCCCGCCGGCGCGAGCTCGAGGACGCGCATCTGGTCGCGGATGGACCGGAAGGGGGAGTGCGGCTCGACGACGATGATCGTCGTCGCCACCCCGCGATGGAGCAGCTCGATCCCGCCGAGCAGCCGATCGAGCGTGGCCGACGCGATGAGGCCATCGGCGGTGGACCCGCCGTGCGGCACGATCACCGCGTCGACGTGCGCCGGCAGCGGATCGCGCCTGACGAGGGCGTGGACCGGGGCGCGCATGATGGGCGTGAGCGCGACGACGAGGACGACGAGCGAGACGAGTCCCACCACCCACCACACGACGCGCCGCCAGCCGGCCCACCACACCAGCGCGCCGGCGACGACAAAGAGCGGGAGGAGTGCGGCGGCGTGGGTGTTGGTGATGTACGTGAGGCCGAGGGCGCAGGCTTCGGCCCAGAGGACGATGCCGTAGGCGGCGCCGGTGGCGAGGAGCGCTGGCGCCGCACGATACCCGGCCTCCGCCCGATCGTCCGTGGAATCCCGGCCCTCCTGTCCCGAGACGCTGGTCATGCGCTCCTTCACTGGAAGTGGCGTGTGCACCATGAGATGTTACGAGGCCATGTCGAAACCAGCCCGCAAGCCGCAACTGCCGCCCCTCACGGGTCTCCGCTATCTCGCCGCTCTCCTGGTCGTCGCCTTCCATGTACGACCGCTGCATCAGCCGGAGAATCACCCGTTGCAGCGACTGGTCGGTCGCGGCTACGTCGGGGTGGGGCTGTTCTTCGTCCTCTCGGGGTTCATTCTCGCGTACACGTACCTGGATGGAAGCCCGTCCCCGACCATCGACCGGCGGGCGTTCTGGCGGGCTCGCTTCGCGCGAATCTACCCGGTCTACGTGATCGGGCTCGTGCTCGCGCTGCCGTTCTTCCTCCGCGAGGTCATTCGCGCCGGAAGTCCACTCGTCGCTCCGGCACTCCTCGCGCCCGCGCTCCTGCAGTCCTGGGTTCCGAGCGCGGCCTGCTCGTGGAACTGTCCGGGGTGGTCGCTCTCCGCCGAAGCCTTCTTCTACCTGCTCTTCCCGGTGCTCGCGACCTGGGCGGCGGCGCGCAGGGATCGGCATCTCGCCTTCCTGATGTTCGGCGCCTGGGCGATCGCGCTGGTCGCGCCGATGCTCTACCTCCGGCTGAATCCCGATGGCATCGGAGCCGGCACGGTGTACGACCACGCGTTCTGGCTGTTCGTGGTGAAGTTCGATCCGGCGGTTCAGCTTCCGCAATTCCTGCTCGGCGTGCTCGCCGGTCAGTGGTATCTGCGTGGCCGCGGCAGGTCCTTGAGCCGCCTGGCACTGCCCGCGTTCGCCGCCGTCCTGCTCGTCCTCGCGCTGCCGCTCGACATCCCCTACGTGATGCTCGACACCGGCATCCTCACGCCGCTGTTCGCGTTGCTCATCCTCGCCCTCGCCAGCGGCGACGGGCTCCTGCATCGCCTGCTCCGGCATCCGCTGATGGTGCGGCTCGGCGAGGCCAGCTACGCGCTGTACATCCTTCACGTGCCGTTGGTCGCGGCATCCGCGAGCATCGCCAAGCGCATCGGCGTGGACGCCACGTCACTGGCGTTCCGGGTCGCGTGCGCGATCGGCGCGACGGTCGCGGCGCTCGTCGTCTACCGCTGGATCGAGGAGCCGATGCGAAAGCGGCTGCGCGGCCGCCCGATCGCCGCGCCCGCCGCCCTCCTCCATTCCGTCGACGTCGGAGCCGCCGTGCCGGTCCAAGAGGCGGTCGGCTAGCGGGCGTGGCGGAACATCAGCTCCACCAGCTCGTCGTACGTCGTCTCCGCCGCGTCGTCGCTCGACCGAATCGCCTGCGCCGCGCAGTGCTTGAGGTGGTTCCGCATCAGCTCCTTCCCCACCGCGCGCAGCGCCTCGTGCACCGACGAGATCTGTGTCATGACGTCGGCGCAGTAGCGCTCCTCCTCGACCATCTTCTGCAGCCCGCGCACCTGCCCCTCGATGCGCCGGAGCCGCTTGAGGTTGCGCTCCTTGATCGCCGGGTCGACGGCGATGGCGTGGCGCACGCCGTCATCGCCGCAGGGGCAGGGGGTCGTGTGGGTCCGAGGCACGCTCTCCGCCTTCCGCTGTCCGCTCTCCGCTTTCCGCTCTCCGCCTTCCGCTTTATGCGATGCCCGGGCCGTCATGCGGCGCCTCCCGACGGGACGGCGGACTGCGGAGGGCGGACGGCCGTGAGCGCTGCGGCGCGAAAGCGCCGCAGCCGCAAGCTGTTCGACACGACGGTCACGGACGACAGCGCCATCGCCGCGCTCGCGAGGATGGGGCTCAGGAGCAGCCCGAACACCGGATAGAGCACCCCCGCCGCGACGGGGATGCCGATGACGTTGTAGATGAACGCCCAGAAGAGGTTCTGCCGCATAGTCCGCATCGTCCGCCGCGCGAGCGCGACGGCGTGCACCGCCGCCTCGAGGTCGCCGCGCATGAGGGTGACGTCGCTCGCCTCGATGGCGATGTCCGTGCCGCTCCCCACGGCGATGCCGACGTCGGCCTGGGCGAGCGCGGGCGCGTCGTTGATCCCGTCGCCGATCATGACGACGGCGTCGCCGCCCGCCTGGAGCCGCTTCACCTCGGCGACCTTCTGGTCGGGGAGCACCTCGGCGACGACGCGGTCCACCCCCGCCTGACGAGCGATCGCGTCCGCGGTCGTGCGGTTGTCGCCGGTGAGCAGCACCGTCGTCAGGCCGAAGCGCTTCAGCGCCGCGATCGCCGCGGCCGACGACGGCCGGATCGGATCGGCGACGCCGAGCACGCCGACGAGCGCCCCGTCCGCCGCGACGTACACCGGCGTGCCGCCATCGCCGGCGATCCGCTCGGCCTCGTCGCGCAGCAGCTCCGGCTCCGCGCCGACGTCGTGCATGAGCAGCGCGTTCCCGACGGCGACGCGCACGCCGTCGACGTACGCCGTGACACCGCGCCCCGTGTGCGACTCGAAGTCGTCAGGCTCGGCGAGCGCGACGCCGCGCTCTCCCGCCGCGCGCACGATGGCGTCGGCGAGGGGATGCTCGGAGTGGCGCTCGACGGAGGCGGCGAGGCGGAGGAGAGCATCCGCGGGAGGCGGGAGGCGGGAGGCGGGAGGCGGAGTCTCGACCCTCGACCCTCGACCTTCGACCCTCGACCCTGCCGCGACACTCGACCCTCGACCCTCGACACTCGACCCTCGGGTCACCACCGGCTTCCCGAGCGTGACGGTGCCCGTCTTGTCCAGCACCACCGTGCGCGCCCTGCTCAGCAGCTCCAGCGCCGGACCGCCCTTCACCAGCACCCCCAGCTCCGCCCCCTTGCCCGTCGCGACCATCACCGCGGTCGGGACGGCGAGCCCCATCGCGCAGGGGCAGGCGATGATGAGCACGGCCACGCTCGTCGCGAAGGCGCGGACCGCCGGCGCCTGCGCGGCCGGGGTGAAGATGAACCAGGCGACGAAGGTCGCGATGGCGATCTGCATGACGACGGGGACGAAGATCGCGCTGATCCGGTCGGCGAGGTTCTGGATCGGCGCGCGCGTCCCCTGCGCGTCGCGCATCAGCCTGACGATGCGCGCCAGCGCGCTGTCCTCGCCGAGGGTCGTCGCCTCGGCGCGGAAGGCGCCCGTGCGGTTGATCGTGCCGCCGTAGACGCGGTCGCCCGGCTGCTTCTTCACCGGCATCGACTCGCCGGTGAGCATCGACTCGTCGACCGCGCTCTGGCCGGCGACGAGCTGGCCGTCGACGGGGATGCGCTCGCCCGGGCGCACGACGACGAGGTCGCCGCGCTGCACCGTCTCGACGGGGACGTCGAGCTCCGAGTCGCCGCGGAGGATGCGCGCCGTCTTCGGCTGGAGGTCGATCAGCTTGCGCAGCGCCGCCGACGTCTGTCGTTTGGCGCGCGCCTCCAGGGTGTTGCCGACGAGGATGAGGGCGATGATGAGGATCACCGCCTCGTAGTAGACGTCGGGGGCGATGCCGCGCGCGACGAAGAAGCCCGGCGCGACGGTGGCGAGCACCGAGAAGACGAACGCCGCCCCCGTGCCGACGGCGATGAGGGTGTTCATGTCCGCCGAGTGGTGGCGGAAGGCCGACCACGCGCGCGTGTAGAAGTGGCGCCCCGCCCAGCCGACGACGACGACCGTCATCGCCAGCAGGAGCCAGGCGAGCGCGCGCGGGTCCGCCGCGTACAGGAAGGGGAACGCCGCCTCGAGCGGCGCGTTCACCCGGTGCATCAGCCAGCGGAGGAAGGGATCGGCGGGCGCGCTCGTCGTCGCCGTCGCGTTGGCCATCATCACCGGCATCGACACGACCATGGCGACGACGCCGGCGACGAGGCTCGTCGCCGCCTTCCATTTCAGCTCGCGCAGCTCGCGCGCGCGCTCGCGGTCCTGCTCCTCCTGCTCCTCGAACGCGGTGCGCGACGGCGAGGGCAGCTCGGCGCCGTAGCCGGTGTCCCGGATGATGTCGACCAGCGCGTCCGGCGAGGTAACCGTCGGGTCGAAGTCGACGGTCGCGCTGTTCATCATGAGGTTGACGACCGCCTCGTCGACGCCGGGCTGCCGGTTGAGCGCCTTCTGCACGCGCCCCTGGCAGGCGGCGCAGGTCATCCCCGAGACGGGGATGACGACGTGCTCCCGCCGCCCGCCGCGCTCCTTCCTCGCGATGGCTTCAGCCATGGTGGTGCTCCTCCACTCCACTACTCTTTCCTCGCCCACTGCGGTCACTGCTCTTGAAGAAGTACCAGTTGACCCAGGCGATGGCCGCCGCGCCGGCGGCGAGGACGACCCAGTCGGCGCCGGTCACCGGGCCGCGACGAGCTCGTAGCCGGCGTCGTCGACCGCGTCGCGGATCGCCGTGTCCTTCACCTGCGCGGGGTCGTACTCGACGGTCGCGCGGCCGATCTGGACGTCGTCGACCTTCACGCCGGGGACCTTCTCGAGCGCCTTGCGCACGGCGCCGACGCAGTGGCCGCAGCTCATGCCGCCGATCTCGAGCGTCATCTTCTCCGTCATGGCTCCTCTCCTGTGGCTGGATACCCCTCGGGGGTATGAGTGAATCCTACATACCCCCGCCCCCTATGGCAAGCGGGGGCGGGGCGCGCTCTTGCCCGTTCTCCCGATATGGAGTATCGTGATGCTGTCCTCCATATGGAGACATGATGCCAGCACCCCGCCCGGCCCGCGCCCCGTCGGCCGCCGAGCTCGCCCCAGGCGCCCTGCGCACCTTCTTCCGCATCGCCGAGGCCTGGCGCCTCTCCGCCGAGGAGGCCCGCACCCTCCTCGGCAGCCCCGCCCCCTCCACCTTCTACAAGTGGAAGGGGGGCGCCGTCGGCACCGTGTCGCGCGACCTCCTCGAGCGCCTCTCGTACCTCCTCGGCATCTACAAGGCGCTCCAGATCCTCCTCCCCGATCCCGCCGCCGCCGACGCGTGGGTGAAGCGCCCGAACGCCGCGCCGCTCTTCAACGGCCGCTCGGCGCTCGACGTCATGCTCTCGGGCAACGTCGCCGACCTCTTCCTCGTGCGGCAGTACCTCGACGCGCAGCGCGGTGGCTGGCCGTAAGCGCGCGACGCCGCCGGGCTCCGCGGAGCCGCTGGCGACCTTCGTACCACCCCTGCGGCCGGTCGCGTGGCGCCCCTGCTATCGCGTCATCCCGAGCCGCTTCCCGCCGGTGGACCTCTTCGAGCGCGTGGCCGATCCGGCCGACCTCGAGGCGGTGTTCGCCGTCGAGGCGCTGACGAACGTGCGCATCCGCGAGCAGGTGGGGGACCTCGCCCTCGTGGATCCGGCGGACCGCGTCACCGGGCCGGGCGCGACGTGGATCATGGCGCCCTTCACCCACGTCGCCGGCCCCGGCGGACGCTTCTCGACGGGGAACTTCGGCGCCTGGTACGCCGCGCACACGCTGCACACGGCCGTCGCGGAGACGAAGTACCACCGCGCGCGCTTCCTCGCGGCGACGAAGGAGCCGCCGATCGAGCTCGACATGCGCGTGCTGCAGGCGAACGTCGCCGCCGAGCTGCACGACGTGCGCGGCCTCGCCGACGCGTACCCGGCGATCTACGACCCCGACGACTACACCGCCTCGCGCGCGCTCGCGGTGCGCCTGCACGCCGCACGCTCGTGGGGGCTGGCCTTCGACAGCGTGCGCGACCCGGGCGGCGAGTGCGTCGCGGTGCTACGGCCCCCGGCGATCACCGCCTGCAAGCAGTCCCGGCACCTGGTGTACGTGTGGGACGGGACGGGGATCAGGGAGGTGTACGAGAAGAAGCTGTTCAGGGCCTGAAAGCGGTTGCCGGATGACCGGGGCCGGCAACGACGCCGTTGGTCGTTGGTCATTGGTAGTTGGCCAGCCGCTCGGGACGCTTCTGGTGGCATCCCGAGCGGCTCGCCAATGACCAACGACCAACGACCAACGACGGCGTTCCGCGTTCGGCGTTCCGCCCCCCGCCTACCTCACCAGCAGCGGCCTCAACCCATACACCAGCACCGCCGCCCCGGGCGCTGCGGCGATGAGGTAGCCGGCCATCGCGCGCGACGTGCGCTTCGAGAGCGGGCGGTCGTCGACCATCCAGCCGACGTCGTCGCGCACGAGCACCGTCTTGCGGTCGAGGACGGCCGCGGCGACGAAGGTCGGGACGAGGCCGCCGAGGGCGATGCACAGCGCCGCCCAGAGGATGAACACGTCGTCGTGGAAGGCCGGCCAGAACCGCTCGGCGAGGGTGAGCCCGGCGGCGACGCCGACGCCGATGAGCCAGGCGAGGCGCCGGCGCTGGCTGCCCACGGCGCGGTGGCCGTAGCCGAGGAGCAGGCCGACCGCGAGGGCGCGCAGGAGCAGCGCCGAGATGAAGCCGAGCGGACCATCCATCTGCATGAACAGCCTCCGTCTCTCGTTCCGGACCATGGAACGACGAGCGACGGGCGCGGGCGTTCCAGCCGGAAGCGGACGGATGCACGATACGGTCCGGCCTCGTGATCCCCGTCACGAAAAATCCGCGACCAGAAGCGAAACGGAGGCGCGTGATGGGGTAGTAGGTTACATGATCCCATCCTCACGCCTGTCGACCATGCCCATCCGTCGTGCGCGCGCTGGCGCGCTCGCCCTCGTCTGCGCCCTCTCGTTAGGTACGGCCGGCGCCGTCGCCGCCCAGGACACGACCCGGTCCGCGTCCGACACGACGCGCCCGCGTGCCGACGACAGCGCCCGCGCGGCCGCGCAGCGGTCGCTGCCGGGCGCGGTGGACAGCGGCGGCGCCACGGCGCACCGTGCGATGGACGGGACCTCCGACAGCACGCGCCCGCTCGCCGTGAACGACTCCGGCAAGGCGGCGACGGCGGACACGCCCCCAGCGAAGCCGACGAGGAAGCATCGGTCGCGGAAGCACCACGCGGGGTCCGACTCGACGCGCGCGAAGCCCGCGCTCGTCTGGCCGGTGACCCCGCCGCCGCTCCTCCCCGGCTCGATCCTGCCGACGAAGCGCATCGTCGCGTTCTACGGCAACCCGCTGTCGAAGCGGATGGGGATCCTCGGCAAGCTCCCGCCCGATCGCATGCTGGCGAAGCTCGACAGCGAGGTGCACGCGTGGGAGGAGGCGGATCCGGCGACGCCGGTCCAGCCCGCGCTCCAGCTCATCGCCGTCGTCGCGCAGGGGAGCCCGGGGCGCGACGGGAAGTACCGCCTGCGCATGACCGACTCGCTGATCGAGCGCGTGTACTCATGGGCGCAGCAGCGGAACGCGCTCCTGTTCCTGGACGTGCAGGTGGGGAAGAGCACGCTGCAGGAGGAGCTGCCGCGGCTGATCCCCTTCCTGAAGCGGCCGGACGTCGAGCTGGCGATCGACCCGGAGTTCTCGATGAAGCACGGCCAGGCGCCGGGCAAGGTGATCGGCACCTTCGACGCGGCCGACGTGAACTACGCGTCGGCGCTGCTCGACAGCCTGGTGACGGCGGACTCGCTGCCGCCGAAGGTGCTCGTCGTGCACCGCTTCACGCGGCACATGCTCACGCACTCGGAGGACATCAAGCTCGACCCGCGGGTGCAGATCGTGATCGACATGGACGGCTGGGGCCCGCCCTCGCTGAAGCGCGGCTCGTACAAGGCGTACATCTACAAGCACCCGGTCGAGTACACCGGCTTCAAGCTCTTCTATCACAACGACACGAAGAGCGGGACGAAGCTGATGAGCCCCGCGGACGTGCTGAAGCTGTTCCCGCGGCCGGTGTACATACAGTATCAGTAGGGGCGAGGGTCGAGGGTCGAGGGTCGAGACTTTGAGTGGCGAGGGTCGAGGGGTGAGTGGCGAGATGGAGCAGCTTCGGCATCGAGGCTTCATCTCGCCACTCTCCACTCGCCCCTCTCTCGACCCTCAGCCCTTCGACCCTCGACCCTCGCCCGTCGACCCTCGACCCTCGCCGGTCGACCCTCGACCCTCGCCCGTCGACCCTCGACCCTGTTCTATCCGCTTGAGCAGCTCCCCGTCCAGCTCCGAGCTGCCCGAGTCCTCGTAGCCGGCGGCGCCGCGGTCGCCCTGGCCCCACTCGGCTTCCGTCCGGAGCTCGGCGTGGCCCTTCGGGCGCTCGGTGCCGGACATCGGGTAGACGCCGGAGTGGCCGACGTCGTCGCGGCGGCCGGCGCCGCCGCCGGGTTCGCCGCTCTCGCGCTTGTCGGCGGCGTCCCTGGCGATGCCCTCGTCGTTCCGGTCGTCGCGGTCCTTCTGCTCGTTTCGATCGGCCATGCGATCCTCCCGTTGTACCGGAGGTCGAGCGGTGCAGGGGACGGGCCGCGCGACGGACAGGCGCGAGAGCGCGCCGATCAGCCAGCCAGCCTCGACGACACCCACACGACGGCGAGCCACGCCGCGGCCACCGTCATGATCGCCGTGGCGAGCACGCCTAACGAGTTCGCCAGCCAGCCGTTGGTGTGCTCGCCGAGCACGCGCTCGTCGTTCGACACGATGAGCAGGAGCACGAGCAGGGGCGGCGCGAGGAGGCCGTTGAGCACCGCCGACGCGACGAGGAGCTTCATCGCGCTCTTCCCCGCCATCGCGATCGCGCCGGCGATCACCGTCGTCACGGCGAGCGCCCAGTAGAACTGTTTCGCCTTCGCCGCCCGCTCCTGGATCCCGACGGGCCACCCCTTCACCGCGGCGAGCACGTACGCCGACGAGCCGGTGAGCGTGGGGACGGCGAGCAGCCCCGTGCCGACGAGGCCGAGCGAGAAGAGGATCTTCCCGATCCCGCCGCCGATCGGCTGGAGCGACTGCGCCGCCTGCGACGCGGAGGAGATGTCGTGCACCCCCGCCGGCCAGAGCGTCGCCCCCGCGGCGATGATGATGAAGTAGCCGATGAGCTGCGACACGGCCATGCCGGCGATCGTGTCCTCCTCCACCTCGCGCAGCTCCTGCCGCGTCGCGCCCCGCCGCTGCGCGAGCGTCCGCTTCCCCGCCTCCTTCTGGTCCGCGACCTCCTCGGCCGACTGCCAGACGAAGAGATACGGCGTGATCGTCGTCCCGAACACGGCGACGAACATCGAGAGGTACGCGGTCGACCAGGTGATGCCGGGGACGAAGGTGCGCCGCAGCACCATCCCCCAGTCCGGCCGCGCGAGCAGGCCGGCGAGGACGTACGCGAACAGCGCGACGGTGAGCCACTTCAGCACCTCGCGGATCATCGTGTAGCTGCCGAAGACGAGCACCACGACGAGGCCGAGGGTGACGACGGCCGCGACGATCGCCGCCGGGGCGCCGACGAGCAGGTGCACCCCCGCGGCGATGCCGGCGATGTCGGCGCCCGCGGTGAAGGTGTTGGCGACGATGAAGAGGACGCAGACGCCCCAGAGCACCCAGCGCGGGAATCGTTCGGCGATGACCTGGGCGAGGTTCTTCCCGGCGACCTGGCCGATGCGCCCGGACATGAGCTGCACCGCCGACATGAGCGGGATCTGGAGGAGGACGGTCCAGAGGAGCCCGTACCGGAACTGCGCCCCCGCCTGGGAGTACGTCGTGATCCCCGCCGGATCGTCGTCGGCCGCGCCGGTGACGAGGCCGGGGCCCAGAACGGCGACGAGCTTCCTGATTCCCTTTCGGCGTCCGGGCATGCTCCAGGGTCGAGGGTCGACGGTCGAGGGTCGAGCAACGCAGTGACTAGTGAGACAGGAACTAGGAAATAGTCATGCCGCGACTCGTTCCCGTTCCCGTCAGTGCCTCGAGGGGCGAGTGGCGAGATGAAGCTTCGAAGCCGAATCAGCTCCATCTCGCCACTCACCACTCACCACTCGCCCCGCCTCTCGACCCTCGACCCTCGACCCTCGCCCCTCGAGTTAGGCGCGCGCTTTCAGCACATCGTTGAACACCCCCGCCGCCGTGACCTCGCGCCCCGCGCCCGGGCCGGTGATGACGAGGGGGTTGGTGCTGTAGCGCTGCGTCCAGAACGAGAACTGGTTGTCGGTGCCGGTGAGCGACGCGAGCTGGCTCGAGGCGTCGATCTCGACGAGCCCCACGCGCACGGAGCGCCGGGTCGCCGTCGCCCGGTACCGCAGCACCTTGCCGCGCGCCGCCGCGTCGCGCACGCGCCGCTCCCACTCGGCGTCGAACTCCTCGAGGCGGGCGATGAACTCCTCGACCGGCACGCCGCGCACCTCGTCGGGCACGAGCGACTCGACCTTCACGTCGTCCAGCTCCCCGGCGAAGCCGAGCAGCCGACCGAGGATGAGCGCCTTGCGGGCGACGTCCATCCCCGAGAGGTCGTCGCGGGGATCGGGCTCGGTGTAGCCGCGCTTCATCGCGTCGCGCACGGCGGCGCTGAACTTCGTGCCCCGACCCAGCTCGCCGAGGAGGAAGCCGAGCGTCCCCGACGGACAGCCCTCGATGCGCAGCACCTCGTCGCCGCTCTCGACGAGCTTGTGGAAGGTGTCGATGATCGGCAGCCCGGCGCCGACCGTCGCCTCGTGGTAGACGCGCCGCCCGCGGGCGAGGGCGTGCGCGAACAGCGCCTCGGCACAGCGGCGCGGCCCGGCGAGGGGGCGCTTGTTGGCGAGGACGAGGTCGATGCCGTGGGCGAGCGCCGTCTCGAGGAGCGGCCCGGTGTCGGCGGCGGTGACGTCGACGAGGAGCGGGCGGGAGAGGGCGTGGCTGGCGATGGTGCGGAGCGCCTCGTCAGGCGACGCCGTGGTGCCGCCCTCGCACTCGGCGAGAGGGACTCCGCGCGCCTTGGCCCGCGCCAGCTCGCGCACGCGCCCGGCGGCGATGCCGCGCTGCTCGAAGACGTACCCCGAGCGGTCGATGATGCCGACGACGCGCACGCCGTGGCCGCTGCGGCGGGTGGCGGTGAGCTGCTCCGACAGCTCGCGGCCGATCTGGCCGAAACCGAGGAGGACGATGTCGATGTGATTGCCGCGCACGGCGGCGCCGCCGCCGATCTTGTCGAGCTGGAAGGCGGAGTGGATGCGCCGCTGCGCCGCCACCGCGTCCTGCGCGTCGACGACGAAGGAGACGTTGAACTCCGACGCCCCCTGCGCGATGGCGATGACGTTGATCCCACCCTTGGCGACGGCGCCGAAGAGCTTCGCGGCGATGCCGGGGACGCCGGCCATGCCGAGGCCGACGACGGCGATCGTGCTCACCGCGCGCTTCACCTCGACGCCGGTGATGTCGCCGCGGCGGATCTCGTCGGCGAACGCCTCGAGGAGCCGCGCCTCCGCCTCGGCGACCGCGGTCTCCGGGACGGCGAGGCAGATGGACTGCTCCGACGACGCCTGGGAGATGAGCGAGACGGAGATCTGCGCGCGGTGGAGCGCGGCGAAGGTGCGCGCGGCGATGCCGGGGATGCCGAGCATGCCGCGCCCCGTGATGGTGACGAGCGAGTGGCCGCTCGCGGCGGAGATGGCCTTCACCGGGTAGCGCGCGAGGGTGCGGCGCTGGGAGACCTCGGTGCCCTCGGCGGCCGGGTCGGCGAAGGGGCGCACGAAGACGCGGGCGCGGTCGCCTAACGGGATGAGGGCGCGCGGGTGGAGGACCTTGGCGCCGGCGTACGCGAGCTCGGCGGCCTCGCGGACGTTGAGCTGGGGGACGACGCGCGCCTCGGGGACGGCGCGCGGATCGGCGGTGAGGATCCCGGGGACGTCCTTCCACAGGACGACCTCGGCGGCACCTAACGAGCGACCGAGCACGGTGGCGGTGAGGTCCGAGCCGCCGCGGCCGAGGGTGACGAGCTGGCCCGACGGCGCGGCGGCGATGAAGCCGGGGACGACGGGGACGATCCCCTCGCGCAGAAGGGGCACGAGGACGCGCCGGGCGTTCGCGTCGGTGGCGGCGAGATCGGGCGAGGCGTTCCCCGCGCGGTCGTCGGCGCGGACCACCTCGGTCGCGTCGACGTAGCGCGCGGCGATCCCGCGGGCGCAGAGCGCGGCGGCGAGGAGCCGCGCCGAGAGCCGCTCCCCGCGCGCGACGACGGCGTCGCGCATGGACGGCGTGAGCTCGCGCAGCGCGCGCAGCCCGCCGGCGATGCGTTCCAGCTCGTCGAAGGCGTCGTCCACCGCGCGGGCGACGGCGTCGGCCTCCGCCCCGTCGAGGAGCGCGCGCACCGCCTCCGCGTGCCGGGCGCGCAGCGCGGCGATCTCGTCGCCGGTGTCGTCGCCGGCGACCGCGCGGCCGGCGATGGCGAAGAGCGCGTCGGTAACGCCGGCGAGCGCCGAGGCGACGACGACGGTGGGGGGCGTCGCGCGCGTGGCGACGATGTCCACCGCCTGGCGGATCGCCGCGGCGTCGGCGAGCGCGGCGCCGCCGAACTTGTGGATCGTCGGTCGCTGGCGCCGGCGTTCCTGCCGTGGCGCGGGCTTGCCGTTGCCGTTCCCGTTCCCGTCGTACGTCATCTGCGCATCCCGGAAAAAGAACGCGGCCCCGTTTCAGCGGGGCCGCGCGAGTGTGCCGTGTCGTCGTGCTCGACCGTTACTCGTGCGCGCGCCCCCACCACGTGATGATGATCGTGGTGCGCATGCACATGATGCCGATGAGGCCGAGGGGCGCGTTGGCGGTGGTCACGGGTGAATTGTCGCGCCGGGGCGGGAGAAGCGCAAGGAGGGCGGGGGGCGGGGAGCGGTGCCTGGGGTGCGGCTGGTCGCGCCATGCGCCGGGTCCTTCGCTGAGCGGGCATCATGGCCGAGGGGAACGCGGATTGGACGGAGGTCACGGATACCGCGGATCGCGCCGTATGGCGCGATGGCGCTTCTCGGCCAGCGGCCGGCCCGGGACCCGGTCCCCTCCCCCCTCATCCCATCCGTGCCGATCCGCAGGTCCCGTGGCATCCGTGTCGGCTCGTTCGAAGCCGGCCGGGTAGAGGGACGCGCGCCCGCGCGAGGAGTCCGGCCGCGCCGAGGAGCCCCACGCGTCCCGCGTCCCTCGTCCCGCGCCCCCCCCGCTCTGGCCCCCCGCCCCGCTCCTCCCCATTATGGAAACCCTGCTGAGCCGGCGCACTTACCCACCCACAGCGTGCCCGCATGGGCACGAGGAGGGCGCCATGGCCGTTAGGCAACACGCGGTGGCTCTGTCCCTCATCCTTGCCGCGGCGACGGCGGTTCCGGTCGCGGCACAGGTCCAGCAACAGAGCGCGACCGCGGCACGACTCGCCCCCGCGAACCAGCGCGGCGCTGCGATCGTCGAGCTGCAGGCGGCGGTCGACGACCAGCTCGCGTGGTCGTTCACCACCGCCGCGGAGCACGCGCAACGCGCGCTGGACCTCGATCCCCAGTTCGGCCTCGCCCGGGCGTGGCTCGCCCGGCTGCGCGGCGGCCCCGCCGCGGCGGCGGAGTTCGATCGCGCCGCGAGCGACGCCGCCACCGCGTCGCTTCCCGAAGCGGTGCTCGTCGAGGCGATGCGCGAGGAGAACGCCGGGCGGATTCAGAACGCGGCGAAGCTCTTCGCCCTCGCGACGGAGCTCACGCCCGGCGACCCGCGCGTCGCGGTGGACCGCGCGACCTCGCTCCTCGGCGAGGAACGGATCCGCGCGCTGCGCGAGGCGGCCGCGCGCTTCCCCGACTACGCTCCCGCGCGATTCTGGCTGGCCTTCTTCCTGACGGCGGACGGCTTCGGTCAGTTCTCACCGGCGACCGCCGACGAGGCGTTGAACGCGGCACGGGACGCCATGCGCCTCGCCCCGGGATCGGCCGCCGGGCACACCATCATGGGCCACGTGCTCGAGCGGCTCCTCCGGCACGAGGAGGCGTTGCAGCACCTCGACGAGGCGACGGCGATGTCGCCCACCAACGAGTGGGCGTACGCGCTGAAGGCGGAGATCGCGATCCGTGAGGGCATGTACGCGCGTGCGCGCGCGACGTTCGACAGCGCGCTCGCGCTCTCGCCCAACTCCGCACGGCGGACGGGGTACCGCATCTCGCGCGCGGTCACGTTCCTGCACGAGGGGAAGCTGTCGCAGGCGGTCGACTCCCTGGCCGCCTTCGCGCGCGAAGCCGAGGCGGGCGGGATGACCGACGTGGCCGCCACCGCGCACCTGAACATGGCGCTCCTCGCCGCGGCCGTGCACGACGCCGGCGGCGTGGACGCCCACCTCGCGGCGGCGCAGCGCCTCGGCTCCTCCGCCGGCCTGCTCGTGGACAACCGCGTGATCTCGTTCGCGCTGCTCGGCGACGGTGTGCGGGCTCGCCGTGCGCTCGAGGAGTATGTCCGCTTCACGCACTCGGTGCCGGCGGACGTTCGCGACCCGAACGTGCATCGGATGACCGGCCTCACCCTGCTCGCGGAGAAGAAGCCCGCCGAGGCCATCGCCGAGCTGAAACAGGGCGGGAGCAACCCGTATGCGCAGCTGGGCCTCATCGAAGCCTACAAGATGATGGGCGACCGGAAGAGCGCGGACGCCGAACGCGCGGCGCTGTTCGCGCGGAAGAACATCCCGTACGGCTCGACGGCGATCCCGATCGCGAAGTATCGCGCGTCGATGAAGGGCTGATTGGTGCATGCCGGCCGGCAGCAGCGGCGGGCGGCGACGTTGCCGTCCGCCGCTTTCGTGTCGAGAGCCCGCGCGCAAGGCGGAGGTGGCCAGCCCGTACGCGTCCCGCGTCCCGCCTCCGGCCAGGGCCCACGCCTTGTCCTCGCGCCGGACCCCCTGAGCCGGTTCTAACGCGACGCGCCCCCGGCGTGTACTCTATGGGCTGTATCCCACCCGATCAGCCCGGAGGCGCCATGACGAAGCCCACCGTGTCGCGACGTGAATTCCTCGAGCTTGGCGCCGCCGCCGCTGGCGCCTCGCTCATCGGCAGCCACCCCCTTCTCGCGGAGACCGGACCCGCGCCCGCGCCGCGGCGCGTGGCGCCGAGCGATTCCCTCCGCTTCGGCATCATCGGCGTCGGCATGGAGGGCTCGGGCCTCCTCTCGACGGCGATCCGCCTCCCCGGCGTGAAGTGCGTCGCCGCCGCCGATCTCTACGACGGCCGCCACGTCCTCGCCCGCGAGATCACGAACAACCCGAGCCTCACGGTCACGCGCCGCTACCAGCAGCTCCTCGAGGACAAGAACATCGACTGCATCCTCGCCGCCGTCCCCGACCACTGGCACCGCCAGGTGGTCATCGACGCCGTGAACGCGGGGAAGGACATCTACTGCGAGAAGCCGATGTCGCACAGCGCGGCCGACGGCGTCGCGATGCTCGATGCCGCGCAGCGCACGGGACGCATCGTGCAGATCGGGTCGCAGCGCGTGAGCTCGAAGATCTGCGCGAAGGCGAAGGAGATGATCGCCGCGGGCACGCTCGGCGACCTGATGCTCGTCGAGGGCTGGCTCGGCCGGAACTCGCCGACGGGCGCGTGGGAGTATCCGCCGCCACTCGACCTCTCGCCGGCGAACCTCGACTGGGACACCTGGCAGGGCGACGTCCCGAAGGTGCCCTTCAACCCGATCTACTTCGCGCGCTGGCGGGCGTGGAAGCAGTACGGCACCGGCGTCGCCGGCGACCTGCTCGTCCACCTCGTGAGCGGGATGATGTTCATGCTCGGCATCAACGAGGCACCCGCGATGGCCTCGTCGGTCGGCGGGATCCGCCACTGGAAGGACGGGCGCAACATGCCCGACATCCTCGCCACCACGTTCTACTACAGCGACCTGCCGGTGTATCTGCGCCTCAACCTCGGCACGGAGATGCCGGAGACGTACCGCTTCCAGGGCTCGAAGGGGATCCTCACCGTGACCGGCGATCGGGTCGTCTACGACCCGCAGACCGGCGACGATCAGTACCCGAGCTACTACGACGGCAGCTTCCCGCGCGCGATGCGCGAGGAGTACGAGAAGAAGTGGCACGAGGAGAACGACGCCCGCGTCGCGCGCGAGGCGACGCAGCAGGTCACGACCTTCCACGGCCCCGACTTCGACGACCTCGCGCCGCACCTCACCGTGTTCTTCGACGCGGTGCGCGATCGCAAGCCGGTGGTGGAGGACGCGCTGTTCGGCCATCACGCGGCGCTCGCCTGCCACATGGCGAACGAGTCGTACTTCCGGAAGACGGCGGTGCGCTGGGATCAGGGCGCGAAGCGGATCATCAGCTGATCACGGCATGGGGGTCGCGCCGGTGACGGTGCGGCCCCCATCGAAGCACGTTGGAACGCACGGCGCGGGCGCTGGATTGTGAAGCAGATCCGTTCGTGAACGAGCTGTCGGGCCAGCTGCATCTTCCTGCGGGAGGGCCTCGCCGTGCGAACGCTCCACTTCACGCTCGCCACCGCATCGGCGGTGGCCGCCACCCTCGCGATCGCCGGCTGCGGCGGCGATTCCACCGGACCGGCCAAGCCCGGCCCCGCGGCGAAGATCGAGGCGGTGTCGAGCACGACCCTGTCCGGCGTCGTCGGCACCGCCCTCCCCGCACCGCTCGTCGTGCACGTGACCGACGCGAAGGGCATCTCCGTCCCCGGCGTCGCCGTCACCTTCCTCGCGCCGACGGGCAACATCCTGTCGGTGTCGAGTGGCGTCACCGACGCCGACGGACGGGCGCAGGCACAGCTCCTCCTCACGACCCGAGCCGGCGGCCCGTTCGACGTCACCGCCTCGGCGGCGAACGTCGGGGAGTCGGCGCACTTCTCCGTCACCGCCACCCCCGGGCCGCTGGCGAAGCTGGCGGTCGACGCACACGCGGTGCACGTGCCGACGGAGCTCGACACCGTGCGGGTGAGCGCCGCGACGCAGGACCAGTACGGGAACGCCGTCTCCGGGCAGAGCATCGCGTGGGCCTCGCGCAACGAGAGCGTCATGCACGCGGACGCCGACGGCCTGGTGCACGTGCTCGCGCGCGGCACGCCGACCTACGTCGTCGCGAGCGCCGGGACGTTGATGGACTCGGTGGCCATCTCGGCGCCGGTCTCGCCCTGCGGCGGCACCGCGGCGACGGCGGTGGCCGTGGGCCAGGTGCTCACGGACGTCGCGTCGTCCGGGTTCTGCCTGCGCGGCGGGACGACGGGCGGCGACTACGCGCTCATCCCCTTCTTCGGGTCGCCGACGGCGAGCGCGACGATCGAATTGCAGGTCGCCGCGGCGGGCGTCGGAACGCCACCGGCGGCGGCGCGCATCGCGCCGCTCGCGATGCCGACGCTCCCCTTCCGGCTGCGCGGGCTGAGCCGGGTGTCCACGCGGCCGCGCATCGATCACACCGTGGAGACGCGCCTCCTGGCTCGCGCGCGCGACCTCATGCAGCCGCTCGTGGCCTCCGCGCGGCGGCAGCGCGCCGCGCGCGGTGGACTGCTGTCGGTCGCTCCGCCGTCGTACACCGTCAACGCGGGCGACACCGTCGCGCTCAACCTCAACCTCTTCGCGTTCTGCACGAACCCGCAGATGGAGGGCGTGCGGGTCGTCGCCGTCGGCACCCGGACCATCGTCTTCGCCGATACGGCGAATCCCGCCGGCGGCTTCACCGACGCAGAATACACGGGCTTCGCCGCCACCTTCGACACGCTCGTCGACCCGCTCGATCGCCAGGCGTTCGGCGACCCGACGGACATCGACGGCAATGGGCGGGTGGGCATCGTCTTCACGCGCGCGGTGAACGAGGTGGCGCCTCCGGGTGGCGTCGTCCTCGGCCTCTTTCACCCGCGGGACCTCCTCCCGAAGTCGTCATGCGCGGCGAGCAACGCGGCGGAGATGTTCTACATCGCCGTGCCGGACCCCGCCGGCTCGATCAACGGCACTCCCCTGTCGAAGGACCTGGTGTCCAGGTACACCGTGTCCGCCCTCGCCCACGAGTACCAGCACATGATCAACCAGGGGCGGCGCATGTACGTGAACGATGCGACCGTGGGCGAGGAGGTCTGGCTCAACGAGGGCCTGAGCCACGTGGCCTCGGAGCTCCTCTTCTACAGGATCAGCGGGACGTCGCCGCGCCAGAACCTCGGCAGCGCGCCCCTGACCTCGCAGGCCGAGGCGGACGCGTACAACGTCACGCAGCTCGACAACTTCTTCGACTACGAGTGGTACCTCACCGAGACCGCATCCACCGGGCCGTACAACGCGGCGGACGATTTCGCGATGCGCGGCTCCATCTGGAACTTCCTCCGCTACCTCGCCGACCGGCAGGGCTCGACCGACGGCACCCTCTGGTACCAGCTCGTGAACTCGAAGACCGCGGGCATGGACAACCTCGCCGCCGTGCTCGGGACGACCACCGACGGGCTGATGGCGATCTTCCGCGACTGGCAGGTCTCGCACTTCGCCGACGACTTCGTGCCGGGAGTGAGCACGCAGTACACGCAGCCGAGCTGGGACCACCGCGGGATCAACGACCAGTGGTTCTTCCCGAGCATTCCGTACCCCCTGACGATGCTGCCCCTCGGCGCGGATGCACCCGCCAGGGTGACGCTGAACGGCGGGAGCGGGATCCCGCTGCGCTTCACCGTGCCGCCGTACGACCACGTGTTCGTCACGGTCACCGTCGGCGGACAGCCGCCTCCCGCGCAGGTGATGCTGTCGCTCGTCAGGGTGCAGTGAGCCGGCTGGTCACGGCAACCACGTCGTGACGTCGACGGGTGCCGTCCGCTTCTTCGGCGGCGGCACCTCCGCCGGCTCGCCGACGTTCACGATCGCGACGATGCGCTCGTTCTCCCGCACCCCCGCCGCGCGTCGCGCCGCCGGATCGCTCATCACGCCGCCCGTCTTGATGTGCGTGCCGAGCCCCAGCTCCACCGCCGCGAGCGCGAGGTTCTCGATCCCCATCATCGCCGCCGCGTAGTCCTCCTCGGCGGCCTCCGGGTTCTCGCTCGCCGCGATGGCGACCGCGATCATGCACGGCAGCGCACGGTGCTCGGCGGCGACCGTCTCGCGGAGCGCGGCCGCGCGCGTCGGATCGTCGAGCTTGCGCGCCTTGCGCTCGCCGAGCGCGAGGCCGTAGGCGTGGCGCGCCTCGGGGCCGAGGACGTAGAAGCGCCACGGCTGCGTCAGGCGGTGATTGGGGGCGAGCGTCGCCGCGGCGAGCAGCTCCTCGATCTCCGCGCGCGTGACGGCGCGGTCGGTGAAGCGCTTGATCGAGCGGCGGTTCTGGATGGCTTCGGAGACACGCATGCAGCCAAGCTACCGAGCCCGCCCCCGATCATGTAGCCCGCGGCGTCAGAAGCCGAGCCAGTAGCTGATCTTGAGGACGAAGATGTTGTCCGCCGGCTCGCGGAGCAGCGCCCGCTCGTCGCGGTGGAAGGACAGGTCGCCGAGCGGCGCGACGCCGCTCCGCGTCTGCGTCCACACGAGATACGCCGTCGAGCCCGGCCGCCACTCCCAGCGCAGCACCCCCGTGCCGCGGAGGCTGCGCAGGTTGAAGTCGGGATCGGGAATCGTGAAGCTCGCGGCGGGGCCGCTGCCGTCGGGATCGACCACGTACTGCAGGTCGCTCCCCTGCCCGGTGAGCGTGACGGTGCCGATGTCCTTCCCGTAGACGAGCTTCGCCCGCTGGCGCGGCGCGGCGAACTCCTCGAAGTCGTGATAGGCGCCGCTCGCGATGAGCGGCTGCGCGAACAGGTCGAGCGACAGCGTCGGCGTGAAGGTCACGTTGGCCCGCGCCGTCATCGAGAGCTGCCGCTGGTCGACGTGGGCGAAGACGTACCGCCGGCCGAAGAAGAGGGTGGACGTCGGGTCCACCACCGTCGTGACGTACTGGTCGGTCGCCGCGGCGGTCTCGTACGTCGGGCCGAGGCTGACGTTCACGTTCGGCGCGGGGTGGATGGTCGCCGAGAGCGAGAGCATGTCGTCGTACGCGCCGTCCTCCATGCGCTGGTGCTGCCCGCTGATGCCGAGGATGAGCGGCTTCCGCGGATCGCTCGACAGGTTCATGACGACCACGTTGCCGCCCGCCTCGCGGACGTCGGGCCCGCCGCGCGTCAGCCGGTCGGAGAGCAGCGGGGGCTGGTGCTGGGCCACCGCGACCACGTCCCAGTAGCCGAGGGTCTGCAGGTGCATGAACGCGGTGACGTCCTGCTGCGTGACGTCGCCGTCGAAGTTCCAGTACCGCTCCGCGCCGCCCATGAGCGTGAGGGTGCGGAACCAGCGCGTCGGCTTCGTGAACTGGCGGCCGAAGGTGCCGTTCACCCACCGCCAGTCGGCCTTCTGCAGGAAGCCGAGGTCGTTCGTCTCGTACCCCGGGCTGACGGACGCGCCGTTGATGTCGCCGATCCAGTCGCCGCTCTGCTTGTCCAGTCGCGCGATCGCGCCGTAGCCGCTGAGCGCCGTCGCCGAGGGATCGAGCGCGTCGCTGAACCATCCGCCTGACGAGCTCCGCCGGTCCGGCCGCTGGAAGTAGCGCGCCGAGGACTCCTGGAGCCGCAGGATCGCCGCCGAGTCGCCTCGGACGTGCGAGGCGCTCACCGCCGCGTAGAAGCGGTAGGTGTGGTTGCGCAGGTAGCCCTGCACGTCGGCGCCGGCGGCGCGCGCCGAGCGAGGGAGGAGCGATGCGATCCCCGCGTCGTGGATCCCGCGGTCGACGGACGTCACGATCCCGCCGAGCACGAGGTTGCCGCCGCGCATCTCGCGAGTGACGCGGCCGACCATGTCGTTCGTCGGCGGCTCGACGGGCACGTCGGTGAACGAGCCGTCGGCCAGCTGGACGTCGGCGGTGGCGCGCCGCGTCACCGCGTCGAGCACGCCGACGGTGTAGCCACCCTGCGTGCGCCCGGTGAGTTTCGCCGCGCCGAGGATCGTCGTGTTCTCGGGCACGTCGGCGTACGGCCCTGCCGCGTACGCCAGCCCCGCGCCCGCCGGCGCGCGGCCGACGCGGCGCGAGTAGAACACGTCGAGCCCGAAGCCGCAGTTGATGTTGCACCCCGGGCTCCCGAAGTCGAAGAGGTTGCTCCCCTCGACGAAGAAGGGGCGCTTCTCCGGGAAGAAGGTCTCGTACGCGGTCAGGTTCACCACCGCCGGGTCCACCTCGACCTGGCCGAAGTCGGGGTTCACCGTCGCGTTCAGCGTGAAGTTGCTCGTGAGCAGGTACTTCATGTCCGCGCCGGCGCGGATGTCGCCCGCGTGGGAGTGGTAGAAGGGGCTGCCCGGGTCGCCGGAGCCGAGCTGCTTCTCGCGCGTGACGACGTAGGGGATCAGCTCCGCGCGCTCGGGCACGTGATGGATGCGCAGCCCCGTCAGGTCGCCGAAGAACGCCGGGCCGCCCGTCTCGTTCTGCCGCCAGAACGCCCAGAGGTCGCGCTCCTGGGTGCGATTCGTTATGCGCGTGACGTTCAGCCCCCACGTCTGCACCGAGTCGCGGGAGAAGCGGAGCTGGCTGAAGGGGATGCGCATCTCCGTCGTCCAGCCGGCCGAATCGACGCGCGACGCCGCCTCCCACACCGGATCCCACGACCGGTCCACGTCGGTGGCGTCGCCGCGCCAGCCGGCGGGATTCACGTCGAACTCCACCGAGTGCAGCCGGCCGTGGTAGGTGTCGAAGTCCACGCGCAGGATGTCGCTCTGCGGAGAGTCGTCGTGCCGGGCGAGCCGGCTCGTGACCGCGGCCGCGCCCCCCGATTCGTACATGCGCGCGCCGACGTAGATCGCGTCGTCGTCGTAGAGGAAGCGCACCTCGGTGCGCTGCGTCGCCGGCGCGCCCTCGTCAGGCTTCTGCTGCGTGAAGGTCGTGATCGCCGGCGCGGCGCTCCACGCGGCCTCGTCGAGCCGGCCGTCCAGGTGGATGGGACCGGTGGCCTGCACCGCGACCGCGACGGGGCGCGGCCGCTCGGCGCGCTCCCCGCCCTGCTGCGCGCTCGCCACGTGCACGGGCGCGAGCAGGAATATCAGGAGCGCGCGCGCGATCGCGCGCCCACGAGGAAGCTGGTCGTCTCTCGTCGCATCGGTCATGGACCGGAGAAGGTATCGTCTCCGGCCCGCTGGCGGGAGAATACGGGACAACGCGATCAGGCCACCGCGCGTGTCGCGCCCTCTTCCATCTCCGCCGCCATCGCGCGGAAGCCCTCGCGCACGCTCGGGTACGTCGGCGCCCAGCCGGACTCGCGCAGCTTGCGGTTCGACATCCGGACGGAGCGCGAGAGCAGCTCGCCGACGGAGCCGAAGAGCTTCGCCATCCACGCGGGCGCGGGCTTCGGGTGCGCGAGATGGAACGCGTCGGCGAGCGCGTCGTGCCACGCCTGTCGGGTCACGGGCTCGTCGTCGCACACGTTGTACGCGCCCGCGCCCAGGCCGAGCGCGGCGACGACGGCGGTCGCCGCGTCGTCGTGCGAGATCGACGAGACGAACGCGTCGGGCCGGCCGGGAAGGGGCGCGATCCCCTTTCGCACCATGGTCAGCATGTCCGGCATGTGCCGCGCGTCCGAGCCGTAGAAGTAGGCGAAGCGGAGCACGATCCCCACGCGCCCGCGTTCGCGAAAGCGCGCCGCCGATTGCTCCGCGTCCAGCACGGTGCGGTTGTACCGCGCCGGCCGGATCAGGTGGTTCTCGTCGACCCACCGCGCCCCCGCGTCCGCGTACACCGGCGCGAACGACTCCTGGATGAAGCGCGACACGCCCCCCGCGAGCGCCGCGTCCACGAGGATCGCCGAGCCCTCGCGGCGGATCCGGTCGTTCTCGCGCCACGCGCCGGGGAGCATGCTGCGCATCGTCGTCGCGGGCATGTGCGTGGCGAGGTTCACGACCACGTCGTGGCCGCGCACCGCGCGCTGCACGGCATCGCGGTCGAACAGGTCGAGGGTGAGCACGCTCGCGCCGGCGTGGCCGAGCGCCGCCATCCGCTGCGCGTTGCGGCCGACCGCGGTCACGGAATGTCCAGCCTGTATGAGGAGGGGCACCGCGCGGCGGCCGATCACGCCGGTGGCGCCGGTGACGAGGATCTTCACGTCGAGCTCCGTTGTGGAGTGTACGCCCGGATAGACGGCCGGCGCTCCTCCCCGTGACAGCTCCATGCGAGATTTCCTTCTCCCCGGCTGTCACGGGACGACGGCCCGGACGTCTTCCATCATTGACATGATGCATCCCGACACCTCCGACGAGCGCGTCGCGCTCTTCGAGCGCCATCGCGCGCGGCTCTTCGGCATCGCCTATCGCATGCTCGGTACGGTCGACGACGCCGAGGACGTGCTCCAGGAGGCGTACCTGCGCTGGCACCAGGCGGACGTGTCCGCCGTGCGCAGCGCCGAGGCGTGGCTCGTCGCCGTCGTCACGCGCCTCGCCGTGGACCGGCTGCGGCGCGCGTCCACCGAACGCGAGGCGTACGTCGGCAACTGGCTCCCCGAGCCGGTGGCGCTCGGCGCCGTACCGGCCCCCGATCAGCACGCGGAGCTCGCCTCCGACCTCTCGATGGCCTTCCTCGTCCTCCTCGAGCGGCTCGAGCCGGAGGAGCGCGCCGCCTTCCTCCTGCGCGAGGTCTTCGGGACCGACTACGCCGAGATCGCGCGCGTGCTCGACCGCAGCGAGGCCGCCTGCCGGCAGGTGGTGCACCGCGCGCGCGAGCGCGTGCGCGACGAGCGCCGGCGCCTGCGCACGCCGGCGGAGGTGAAGGCCGAGGTCATCGAGCGCTTCGTGTCGGCGATGACCGGGGAGGACGAGGAGGCGCTCAAGGCACTCCTCACCGACGACGCGCTCTGGGTGAGCGACGGCGGCGGCAAGGTGGCCGCCGTGCGCAAGCTCGTCTCCGGCGCCGAGCGAGTGGCGAAGCTCGCCGTCCGCTTCCAGCAGATGGGCCGCGGGCTCGTCACGCACCGCATCGAGTGGATCAACGGCGAGCCCGCGCTGCTCACCCTGGTGAAAGGGCGCACCCTCTTCACCACCTCCATCGCGGTCGAGGACGGACGCGTCGCCGCCGTGTACCGCGTCCTCAACCCCGACAAGCTGCGGCGCGTCGGACCGCCCGTATACCTCCACGGCGAGGACCCGAGCGCGGCCGGGTGATGGTCTCCCTCTTGCCCCGTCGGATGCGGGACACCGAGGAGAGACGAAGATGGCCATGCGGCTTCAGGAAGTTCATCCGGCGCTCGTGCACTTTCCGCTGGCGCTGCTCCCCCTGTCGATCGGCGCCGACCTGCTCGGGCGCGTGACGGGCAACGACGCGCTGTCCGACCTCGGCCGCCGCACCATGCCGCTGGCGGCCGCGAGTGGACTCGTCGCCGGCGTCGCCGGGCTGATGGCGCAGACCGAGGTCAACGTCGAGGGGAAGGCGCTCGAGGCGCTCCAGACACACCGTACGCTGAACCTCGGTCTCGTCGGGATCGCCGGGGCGATGGCTGCCTATCGAGCGCGCACGGAGAAGCCGGGGCTCGCCTATCTGCTCGCGGGGCTCGCCGGGCTCGCCGTGCTGAACTACTCGGCGTACCTCGGCGGCAGCCTCGTCTACCATGAGGGCGTGGGCGTCGAGGCGGCGGACGGCGTGCGCGCCACGCCCGAGGTGCCGGAGCTCACGCGCGCCGACGCGCCGCGCGCGGCGCGGAGGGCGCTCTCCGACGTCCAGCAGGGGATCCAGCTCACCATCGAGGAGTCGGCGAAGGGCGAGCTCGTCCCCGAGCTGGCGCACCGCTTCCGCGGGAACGAGTCGAGCGAATCGGCGGGGGGCTGAGCCCCCGCCTCGCGTCAGGGCGACGGCGTGCCCTCGAGCGCGGTCGCGAGCGGAATCATCGTGGCCGCGCTCGCCTCGCCCGTGCGTCCGAGCGACGTGATCGCGACCTCCACGGCCGCGCTGCCGGAGGTGGGCCCGACGGCGATGAGCGTCTCCGTCGAGGGGAGGACGCGCGTCGTCCACCGCCCGTCGGCGCTCTCCACCTGCACCAGCCACCACGCCACCGGCACGCTGTCGCCCGGCTGCACGGCGACGCTCGTCGCGCCGGTGGCGATCAGCGTCGCGCGCGGCGGCGCGGGGTGGCGGGCGTCGAGCCAGGGCGACGCGGGGACGAGCGCCGGCGCCGCGTAGAGCGAGTCGCGCAGCGTCGCGGCGAGCGAGCCGCTCCCCTCGCCTAACGAGCCGAAGCGGAAGTGCACGTGGCCGTCGTCCGCGGGTCCCCCGTCGTGGCTCTCGCGCAGCCACGCGATCTCGTCGGTGATGTCCGCCGCCGGCCACGGGTCGCGGCCCCCCGTCGTCAGCTCCGTCTCGAGCCCCGGCCAGATGTGCCGCCCCTGCACGTTCTGCGACTGCCACCACGCGTCCAGCCGCGTGAAGCGCTGCTGCTCGCCGTCGAGCGGCCAGTACAGCTGCGGGACGAGGTAGTCGAGCCACCCCTCGCGCAGCCAGCGGCGCGAGTCCGCGTAGATCTCCCCGTACGCGTCGAGTCCCGTCACGCCCGGCGGCGTTCCCGACCGCCAGATGCCGAACGGGCTGATGCCGACGAGCACCCACGGCTTCAGCGCCTTCACGCTGTCGTACATCGCCTGCACGAAGTCGTCGATGTTCGCGCGGCGCCACGCCGCGCGGTCCGTGAAGCCGCGCGCGCGCCCGTAGCGCTCCCAGGTGCGGTCGTCCGGGAAGGGGATGTCGCGCACCGTGCGCGTGACGACCAGGCGGTGGTGCCGGCGATGCCGGTGCACGATCGTCTCGCTCTCGCGGTACGGGTAGAAGTAGTCGTCGATGTGCACGCCGTCGACGTCGTAGCGCTTCACGACGTCGAGGATCGACGCGAGCACGAACGCCCGCGCCGCCGGGTCGCCTGGGTCGATCCACGTCTGCTGGCCGTAGCGCCGGATCCACTCCGGGTGCGTGCGCGTGACGTGCGATGCCGCGTTCGCCCAGCGCGTCCCCGGGTAGCGCGCGCGGAAGGGGTTGAACCACGCGTGGAGCTGCAGCCCGCGCGCGTGCGCCTGCTCGACGGCGTAGGCCAGCGGGTCGTACGCCGGCTCGGGCGGCTCCCCCTCGCGCCCCGTCAGGAACGCCGACCAGGGCGCATACGACGACGGGTACATCGCGTCGCCGGCGATCCGCACGTGCAGGATGACGGCGTTCAACCCGATCGCCCGCGCGTGGTCGAGCAGCGCGCGCAGCTCGGCGCGCTGGGAGTCGGCGGGGAGCCCCGGGGTGGAGGGCCAGTCGGCGCCGCGCGCGCCGTAGAGCGGCGTCACCCAGGCCGCGCGGAACTCGCGCGTGACCGGGGGCGGCGGGACGAGCGCGGGCGCGGGCGCCGGGCGAGCGGTGTCCGCGGGGGGCGCCGGTGCCTGCGCCGCGGGGGGCGTCGGCTGCGCGGGCTGGCGGACGACGATGACCGGGATCGGCGCGACCGCCGGCGGCGGGCTCGGCCGGCGGACGCAGGTCGCGGTCGCGAGCGCCGTCAGCGCCGCCGTGCACCGGCCGAGACGACGGAGAACGTCGCGGCGACTGGAAGGCGTCGCCGCGTGCTGCGAGGAACGGGACGAATACGACATCGATCGCAACATACCCACGTGCACGCGCGATGTGCGCGGGGCCATGATTCGAGCGGCCGGCGGGCGGCTCCCCCCGCCCCGCCTCACCCCCGCGCCACCCGCCGCCGCACGCTCTCCAGCAGGTGCGACCCGAGCCCCTCCACCGCCAGCAGCTCCGGAAGCCGGCCCGGCTCGAGCTCCCGCACCCGCGCCACCTCGCGGATCGTCCAGCCATGCCGCGGGCGCGAGACCACCTCCACCTCGTCCCCTTCGCCGAGCTCCCCCTCCTCGACGATGCGCAGGTACGCGCCATTCCGGAGCGCGCGGGCGAACCTTCGCGGGAAGGCGGCGGCGTTCATCCGCACGCCGATCTTGAAGCAGGGGAATCGGGGCTGCGCCACCTCGAGCAGCGTCGTCCCGATGCGCCACCGCTCGCCGATCGACGCGCCGCACACATCGAGCCCCTCGATCGTGAGGTTCTCGCCGAAGGTGGCCGGCGCGAGCGCGCGCCCCAGCTCCGCCTCCCACCACCGGTAGTCGTCGACCGCGTAGGCGTAGACCGCCTTGTCCGGACCGCCGTGCGCGACGCGGTCCGCCTGCGCGTCCCCCTCGAGGTTGACGCCGCGCACCGCGACACGCTCGCGCACGGGGTGCTTGAAGATCCCCGTCGACACCGGCTCTCCGCGCCACGCGACTTCGCGCGGGAGGCCGACGTTCACGGAGACGACGCGAGCGGCTGGCGAGTGGAGGGTCACGGAGCTGGGCTGGGGACGAGGGACGAGGGACGAGGAACGAGGAACGACGTGATTGGTTGTTGGTCATTGGCGGACCTCGGGATGCCACGAGTGGCGTCCCGAGCGGCTCGCCAGGAACGAACGACCAAGAACCAACGACGTTCTGCTCGTTCCGCCTCCCTGGAATCGCACCTCGACGATAGCCCCGCCCCAACTCGCGTGCCACGGTCGGATTAGAGCGTTCTTATTCTTCGCGTGCCGCGACGGTCACGGGGTGGCGAGCATCTGCGCCCATCGGTATGATGCCACTCCCGCCACCTCGCCGGCGATCGAGCGCCGGACGACCCACCCGTCGCATCGCATGCCTCGCTCGCTCCGCCCCTTTCGTATCGCCTGCGCGGCCGTCCTCTCCGGGCTCGCCCTCGCCTGTCACGACGGCACGGGCCCGGGACAGCGGCTGGCGTCCGTCGTCATCTCCGGCGCGCCCGCCGATCCGCTGCTCGTCGGCTCGACCGTGCAGCTCGTCGCGCTCCCCGAGGACGCACACGGGGACACCCTCTCCGACCCGGTGACCTGGGAGTCCAGCGACCCCGCCGTCGCGACGGTGAACGCCGCGGGGCTCGTGACCGGCATCAGCGCCGGACTCGATACGGTGAGCGCGACGAGCGGCGGCAGGACATCCATCGTCCCACTCGACTTCCGCGTCGGCGGCACCGTCGGCCCCTCCGGCGGCCGTGTGTCGGTGTACGGCGACAGCGTGACGATCGACGTCCCGCGCGGCGCGCTGTCGCGATCGTCGCTCGTCCTCTTCCGCGCCGTGACGCCGACCGCCGATCCGTACCTCGCCGGCGGCAGGGCATACGAGCTCTCCCCCACGTCCCTCACCTTCCAGCAGCCGGCGTCGCTGTCGGTCGCCTACGACCGCTCGCACCTCCCCGCCGGCGTCTCGCCGACGAGCCTCGTGCTCGGCGTGCAAAGCGGCGGCTCCTGGTCGCCCGTCTTCGGCAGCACCGTGGACACGGCGACGGGCAGGGTCTCCGGCCGCGTGCTGAACGCGTCGGTGTACGCGGTGATCTGGCGGAAGGTCGCGCGCGTCACGATCTCGGGGATGCCCGCGCCCGATTCCCTCTACGTCGGCGAGACCGTCCAGGCCACGGCCGTGCCGTGGGACTCCGCGAGCTTCCAGCTCGGGCCGCGCTCCACCACCTGGACGAGCTCGAACCCGAGCATCGTGACGGTGGATTCGACCGGGCGCGTGAAGGCGATCGGCGCCGGCACCGCCACCATCACCGCCACGGTGGACGGGAAGTTCGCGACGGCGGATGTCGCCGTCTCCGCCGCGCTCGTCGTCGACTGGAGCAGGGCCACGGACTGGAGCACCTGGCAGGGCGACGCGAGCCACGACGGCTACGTGCCCGTCACGATGAACCCGCGCCGCTTTCACGAGCTCTGGACCGTGACGCCCTTCGACATCGGGCCGCTGAGCGGGATCGCCACCGGCGACAGCACCGTCGTCGTGACCCAGAGCACGGGCGAAGGAGCGCTGTACCGCATGGCCGTCCTGAACGTCGCCACCGGTGCGACCCGATGGATCTACGACTTCGGGGACGACGGCGGCGTGGATGCGCCGGCGTACGTCCACGACACGATATACGTGCAGACCGGCGCGTCGAACCAGACGCGCCTCTGGAGCTTCGACGCGGCCACGGGCGTGATCCGCTTCCGCGCGGCGTACGGCACCAACTCCTTCTTCCACGACGCGCCCGTCGTCGTCGGGCAGTCCGTGTACACCGGCTTCGCCGACTCTCCCGGCGGCGTCACCGCCCTCTCCACCGTCGACGGGACACCGCGTTGGACCTTCTCGTCGCCGTACGTCCCCACCCCCACCGTCCGCGGCGGCGTCGCCTATATCTACGTCCCCGGTTCGCCAGCCGGCGTGACCGCGCTGGATGCGTCCACCGGCGCGGTCTCGTTCACGATTGCCGATTCCGCATACAGCCCCCAGTACAACTATGCGGACGCCGCCGTCCTCGGCGGAAGCAGCGACCTGGTCGTCGCGAACGGCGGACGGCTCGTCTCCTTCGACCTCACCGGACGACGGATCGGCTGGGCGGTGCCCGGCAGCTTCAGGGGGACTCCCGCCGTCGCCAACGGAACGGTCTGGGCGACCAACGGCAACCGCCTCGAGGCCCGCGCCGAGAGCGACGGTTCGCTGCAGTGGTCGTGGACGCCGCCGTCCGGCACACCGGGCAACTGCATCGTCAGCGACAACGTCCTCTTCGTCAGCACCGCGTACAGCACCTACGCCTTCGATCTCACGACGCACCTGCTGGCGTGGTCCTATCCGGTGGGCGGCGTGCTCGCCCTGAATCCACAGGGCCGGCTGCTCATCGCCCAGAGCACCGGGAAGCTGACCGCCATCGCGCTCCAGTAGGCCGCACCCGCAGACACCGATGCCCATCCCGCTGACACGGCCCTCGCGCGCCGCCGCCCTGCTCCTCGTCGCCGCGTCTCTCGCGCTCGCGGCGTGCCACGACTCGTCGGCACCGCAGCCCGAGGTGAACGTCACCGTGCACCTCAACGACCTGCGCGGCCCCGTCTTCGGCAGCGACACCGCAGGGCATCCGACGATCACCTGCGAGATCGATCTCTCCGCCACCGCCACCGGCAACGTCAGCGCGAAGTGGGTGGACGGCACCTACTACTACTTCGACGGCACCAAGCGCACGACGCCCCGCGACGTCTTCACGATGAAGGCGAGCGACATCATCGACGCCTGGAGCGCCGACTCGATCGCGCCCGGACAGACGGAGCGCTCGTCGTGGAGCGTCACCTCCGGCATCCCCTTCGCCGGCGAGATCGACTTCGGCTACTACCGCGACCTCAACGCCCAGCCGAAGCAGGCGAAAGTCGCGTTCACCTGCGGACCCGAGGTCTCCGAGAGCACGCCCTTCCCCACCATCGATTCCGTCGCCATGGTGCCCCCCTCCGGCAACCTGCCTCCGGGCGCGCCGCTGACCGTCAGCTATGCCGCGAGCGCCGAGTCGGGCGTCTGGCAGTCGCTGGTCCAGGTCACCGGTCCGTGCGTGTATCACGTGCTGGCGTTCGATGCGCTGAAGACGAGCGTGTCGCACGTCGTCTCCGTGCCCATGCCCACCACCTGCTCGCAGGGGGTGCCGATCTACCTCACGGTGGCCGTCGAGGATGCGGCCGCGCAGGGGGTGCAGCGCGTCACGCAGACCTCCGTCGTCGTGGGTGACCGGGCACCGCTCGGCGGTCTCCTGCTCACGGCCTCTCACCAGCCCGCGCTCGGCGCGGTGACGCTGCGCGACGCGAGCGCCGGCGCCTGGCCGTTCACCCTCGAGCGCGGACGGCCGGCGGCGCCGCGGCCGCTGACGGTGCGCCGGATTCGTTAGGGGTCGTTAGGCTTCGTCCCGGTCGCGCCCGGAAACCACAGCTCGTGCCGGCGGCAGAGCTCGGGGATGCTCTCCGGCCTGAACTCGACCGCATAACGAGCCTGCATCGCCGCGCGGGCGGCCGCGGCGTCGGGATCCGGCGCGGTGGCCGCGGCCATGCGCTCCCCCAGCTCGTCGAAGTAGCGCTCGAACCCCGCCGGCGAGATGACCTCCAGGATCCGGCAGGGGGCGTCCCCCGCGTTCCAGAAGGTGTGCCACTGCCCGCGCGGCTTGAACACCAGGTCGCCCGCCTCGGCGAACACCACGTCGTCGCCGAGCTGCGCGCCCAGGCGCCCCGCCAGCACGTAGCTGTACTCGTCCTCGCGCGCGTGCCGGTGCAGCGGCGCGGCGAGCGCGCGCGGCGGGATCGGGTGCTCGACGAGCGCGAACCCGCCCCCCGACTCCTCGCCCCGGACCATGAACCGCACCCCGATCGTGCCCAGCTGCACGAAGCCGCCGTCCCGTGGCCCGACGATCCGCGGGCCCGGCGTGCCGTCGAAGCGCGAGCCGCCCCGCGCGACATGCTGCGTCGTCGCCATCCTCCCCTCCGCCATTTCGGTGAACACTAGAGTTTCACGAACGCAGGGGAGTGTAGCGCGCGCGGGGCGCGGTTGTCAATGTTCGATGAACATGCTGGTTCAGCGAAACATCCTGACCGTGGAGCTGTCGCGATCGCCGCGCAGCGCGGCGAGCGCCCGCCCGCGATCGAACCCCGAGCGGATGGCGTTCGCCGCCCGCTCGTAGGCCGCGCGCGCGGCGCCGGCGAGCGCGTACCGGTGCGCCACGTCGACGAGGACGTTCGCGCGCTCGAAGTCGCTCTGGATGGCGGCGGCCGCCGCGATCAGGCGGCCCACCTGTGCGTCGTCCAGGGTGCCGGCGCCGAGCAGCGCGCGCAGCGATCGCGAGCGCTCGTAGTCCGAGCGGAGGTGCGTCGCCGCCGTCAGGTAGTCGTCGGCCTGCGCCGGCCCGACCAGCTTCCGACCCGCCAGGTCGACGAGCGTGCGCGACAGCTCGTAGTCCGACTGCAGCCTGGACGCGGCGGCGAGGATCGCGCCCGCTTCCGCCGCGGTCGGCCGCGAGTGGTCGAGCAGCGCGTGGATCGCGCGGTTGCGCTCGTAGTCGGACCGCATCCCGTCGAGGGCGCGCAGGTACGTCGCCCGCATCTCGGGATCCGGCAGCCCATCCTTCGTCGCCAGCGCCACGAGCACCCGCGCGCGCTCGTAGTCGCTCCGCATCGCGCTCCCCGCCAGCTCGATCGCGCGACGCTCCTGCGAGCGATCGAGCGTCGTGCTGTCGATCAGCCGCCGCAGGTACACCCCGCGGGCGTAGTCCCCCGTCATGCGCGCCGCCTCGTCGAGGACGGCGTTCGGCCCGCCCCGCGCCATCAGCCGCGGGAAGCGCGAGTCCACCGCGAACGCGGTGCGACGATCGAGATCGACCAGGAAGCCGGCGAACCACTTCCGCGCGCCGTCGTCCCAGCGCTGCGCCGCGCCGTTGACCGTGTAGTGGCGGTCGATGGCGCCACCCGCGCCCGGCCGCAGCACCAATCGCGTGAGCCGATCGCCCTCGCGCACCGAGAGATCGAGCCACCCGCCGGGCGCGATCGCCCGCACGTCCGAGAGGTCGTCGGTGAAGTCGATCTTCCCCTGCGCGCGCAGGTCCACCGCGCAGTCCGCGCCCGTCCAGTGCACCTCCCACCGGCGCACGCCGCCATCGTCGTTCTCCATGTTGCTCGACGCACCGCCGTCGGGCGCGCAGCTCTGCTCGGCGACGGCACCCTCGCTCGGCGGCGCCACGTCCACGGCGCTGAGGGTGATCTCTCCACCGCCGCTCCCGCCACTCACGGCGACCACCGCGCGGGTCACGTGCCCCTCGGCGCGCACGGCCACGGCACGCGCCGGCGCCGCCGTCGGCGCCGTCCAGCGCGCTGCCGGCGGGCGGTCTCCGCCCGGCTGCATCGCGGCGAGCGGCAGCGCGACCGCCATGATGGCGAACGCCGCCAGTGCGCCGTCGCCGGCGGTCGTCAGGCGTCGTGGGATGCGTGGATCGAGGAGCGCCGCGATGCGACGCTCGATCCGCCGTTCGCTGGCGAAGCCCGGCGCGACGGCCGCGTACGACGCCGCCGATACGGCGCGCGCGACCTCGAGCAGCTCCTCCGCGTAACGCGTCGCCCGCGTCCCGCGCGCGAGCACGACGTCGTCGCACGCCTGCTCGGATTCGAGGCGCAGCTGTCGCTCGGCGTGCCAGACGAGGGGATTCACCCAGTACACGGCGCGCGCGACCCGCGACATGAGGTGCATCCAGACGTCGCGCCGCGCGAGGTGCGCCAGCTCGTGATCGAGCACCACCATCCAGCGATCGATCGTCCATTCCGCGGCCTCGCTCGGCACGAGCACGACCGGCCGGATGATCCCCCACGCCACCGGCACGTCGATCTCGCTGCTCGTGCGCACCTCGACGACGTCCACCGTCGAGCGTGCGATCGCGTCGGCGATGGCGTGGTCCAGCGCGGGGTCGGCTTCCACGGGCACGGCGCGCCGCGCGATCCCGGAGATGACGGAGACGGCCAGCAGCTCGCGTGTCAGCAGCACGATCGCGCCCGCCGCCCACGCGAGCAGCACCCACGGCGCCGCCGAGCCCCACGACCCGGACATGGGCGCGGAGAGCTCGGCCCTTCCCGGCTCCGCGAACGCGACGTACGGGTGACGCGACACGTGCACCGCGACGTCCACGGCGGCCGGCGCCGTGGAGGCGACGACGGCTCCGGCGGCACGCGGTGCCGCCGATGCACGCGCGGCCGCGACGGCGCGAGCCGCGACCGGCGGCGTCGAGGGAACGACCCGCACCGCCGCCGCGACGGCGGGCGTGGCGACCAGCTCGTCGTCCCCCGCGTGCGGCAGGTTCACTCGCCACGACGGGACGAGGGGAACGAGCACCGGAAGCGCGAGCGACGATGCGAGCGCGACGCTCCACACCAGGTGCCGCGCCGCCGCCGAGCGACGCCGCATGAGGAACGCGACGATCGCGGCGACGGCGAGGATGAGCGTGGACTTCACGGCGAGCGACACGATGGTCAGCATGCTATCTCCCCTCCGCCTTGGCTCGTTCGATGAGCTTCGCCAGCCGCGCCCGGTCCGCGGGCGAGAGCTCGGCATCCGACATCTCCAGCAGCGCCGCCGCGGCCTGCGCCGGCGAGCCGCCGAAGAACGTGCGCACGAGGTGCATGAGCGCCGACCGGCGCGCCCTATCCGGCGCGATCGTGGGTCGGTAGACGTACCGCAGGCCGTCCTGCTCGTGCTCGAGCAGCCCCTTCTCCTCCAGCAGGCGGAGCATGGCGCGGACGGCGGAATAGCTCGGCGGGTCGGGGAGCTCGGCGCGCACGTCGGCGGCCGTCGCGCGGCCGAGCCGGTAGACGGCGTCCATGATCTGCCGCTCGCGGCGGCCGAGGTCCTGATGTGTCACGGAGGTGCTAATCCATTAGCAGGTGCTAACAGATTAGCACCTCCGGCCGGGGCGTCAAGGGGCCGCCGGGCCCCCGCCCGCCGGCGCGAGCTCCGGGCAGAGGATGATCTTCCCGGCGAGCCCGCCCGCCTCCACCCGGCGGTGCGCCTCCGCCACCCCGCCAAACGAGATCCGCCCGGCGATGCTCGGCCGGATCGCCCCGCTCGCCAGGAGCCCGAACAGCCGCGCCAGGTCCTCCTGGAACCACTCCGGGTGCTGCGCCCGCATCAGGTTGATCGAGTACAGGCGAACCCCCTTCCGCGCCGGCAGCCAGCTCAGCACCCGGTGCCATACATACACGCTCACGAGCCACGGCAGGATCGCGAGCGAGCGACGCCGCGCCTGCACGCGCGCCGAGTAGCCGTACGCGCAGACGACGCCGCCGCGCGCCAGCGCGGCGAACGACCGGCGATATCCGTCCTCGCCCACGCCGTCGAAAACGGCATCGAACCCGCCCGGCAGGACGCGCGTGAAGTCCTCGTGCTGGTAGTCGATCGGCGTCGCGCCGAGCGCGCGAACGATCGGCGCGTGCTCGCCGCGCGCCGTGCCCCACAGCTCGAGCCCCGCCATCCCGCCGAGCACGAGGAGCGCCTGGCCGACCGCGCCCGCGGCACCGTGCACCAGCACGCGCTGCCCTGGCTGCACGCGCGCCGTGCGGTGCAGCAGCTGGTACGCCGTCGTCCAGCTCAGGATCAGCGCCGCCGCCTCCGCCGCGTCGACGCCAGGCGGTACCGGCACCACGTCGACTGCCCTGAGCGTGCGATACGACGCGTTCGAGCCGACCACCGTCATGTCGGCCACCCGGTCGCCGATGCGGAAGCCGCTCACGCCATCCCCGATCTGGTCGATCTCCCCGACGACGTCGTAGCCGAGCACGAAGGGCGGCCGGCGGCGCATCGTCTGCGGGTAGAGATGGCGCCGGATCACGACGTCGGTGTACTCGAGGCTGGAGGCGAGCACCCGCACGCGCACCTCCCCCGGGCCGGCCGTCGGCAGCGCCGCGTCGACGATGCTCAGCCCCTCGGCGCCGCCATAGCGCTCGATTTCGACGACGCGATTGCGCGGCGGCGGCGATGCCGTCGGTTGCGTCCTCGCATCGAATTCGGTGCGCGGTCGCGTCCCGCCTTCCGGCATGGGTACGCCGATGATCGTGCCCGCCGTGGACCCGGCGGGCGTGGTAGATGAACCGAGCATGGGCCTGACTCCGCTGAGGGTGGAGTGGCGTGGGCGTGGCCTCCCACGGCCGCGCGGCCGCGTTCATCTCCTCGATGTGGCTCCCAACCGTGGCCCCTCGGCGGGCGCGTCGCCATCGGCGAATCCCTCAGGGATCCGTGCTGCTTTTCC
>CAMLIT010000022.1 GCA_946480295.1 uncultured Gemmatimonadota bacterium | reverse complement strand
TCGCCGGAGAGGAAGATGGCGCAGCGGTCGAGGCCGAAGGCGTCGCCGAGCTTGCGGGCGATCGTCTGGAGGATGTCGACGAAGTGCAGGGAGGCGGAGATCTCCTGCAGGATGTCGACGATGGCGATGAGGTGGTCGCGTTCCTTCTGGAGCTCGGCGACGCGCGCTCTCAGGCGGGTGATCTCGTCATCCCGCCCGGCGGGTGCCTCCATCGACGTCGGGGTCGGCTTTGTCTGTTCCATGCTCGGCCGAGATGTGGGCGTTGAATTCGGCGCTGTCGAAGCGGACCACCTTGTTGCGGCCGGTCTCCTTGGCGACGTAGAGGGCGTCGTCCGCCGCGCGGACGAGGGCATCGCAACCGGAGATGCGCGGGTGGGGCCATCCGCCGACGCCGAAGCTGGCGGTGCGGCGGATCGTCTTGCCTTCGAAGGTGAATGTATGCGCTTCGACGTCGTTGCGCACGCGCTCGGCGAAGGTGACGGCGGCGTCGAGGACGGTGCCGGGGAGGAGGAGCATGAACTCCTCCCCGCCGTAGCGCCCGACGCGATCGATCTCGCGCGCGGCGCCCTTGAGGATGCGCGCGAGCTGGCGCAGGACGGCGTCGCCGGCCTGGTGGCCGTGCGTGTCGTTGACGCTCTTGAAGCGATCGAGGTCGCACATGACGCAGGAGAAGGGCTCGTTGAGGCGCCGCGCGTGCTCGAACATCTCCTCGAGCCGCTCCTCCAGGTGGCGTCGATTATCGAGGCCGGTGAGCCCGTCCGTCTGTGACATGTGTCGCAGCCGCTCGTTCGCCTCGAGCAGCTGGCGCTCGCGCTCCTCGAGCTCCTCCTGGAGGCGCTTGATGCGCAGCATGGAGCGCAGGCGCGCCTTGAGCTCGGCGAAGTCGATCGGCTTGGTGATGTAGTCGTCGGCGCCCGACTCGAGCCCCTCCACCTTGTCCTCGGTGGAGTCGAGCGCCGTCTGCATGATGATCGGGATGAAGGGCAGGGAGGAGTCGCCCTTGATCTGTCGCGTCACCTCGATGCCGTCGATCTTCGGCATCATGACGTCGAGGAGGATCAGGTCGGGGGGTGCCGACTCGACCCGCTCCAGCGCTTCGATGCCATCGTGCGCCTCGTCGGTGGCGTAGCCCCACGACTCGAGCCGCACCTTGAGCAGCTCGATGTTGTCCTCGTGGTCGTCGACGATCAGGATCCGGCCCGACGACTCCTGCTCATTGCCCATTGTCCTTCCCGAGGAACCGCTGGACCTCGGCGACGACCGCGCGCGGCTCGCACGGCTTCGCGAGGTATCCGTCGCAACCGACCTCCATCGCCTTCTCGCGGTCCGAGGCGAGGGCGTGGGCCGTGAGCGCGATGATCGGGATCTCGCGCGTGTCCGGATCGTGCTTGAGCACCTGCGTCGCCTCCCAGCCGTCGATGATCGGGATGGAGATGTCCATCAGGATCAGGTCGGGCTTCTCCGACCGCGCCTTCGCGATCCCCTCCTCGCCGTTGAGCGCTTCCGTCACCGCGTAGCCGAAGTGCCGGAGGATCGTGGAATAGACGATGCGGTTGTCTTCGTTGTCTTCGACGAGTAGGACCGTCTTGCCGTTCGCCATGCGTAGCCTCACACCGGCTGCTCGTGGTGGAACCCGTCGACCCGACGGGCGTGCTGGAAGCGCGGTGTACGAAAATCAAAACAGGAGATTGCCGGCACACCAGACGGGATGCGGCGGGTGCGACGGCAGGAGCGGATCGGGTCGAGCCCTCCATGTAGCTCGCAAGTTCCTTACCAGTTCAGCCAGGGAGTGCAGACGCGATGGCGTACGCCGGGAGAGCGGGCCGGGGGAATCGGTCCGCGAACGCGACGATGGCGGGGAAGCCGGACGCCCGGGATGGTCGGGGCGCGGCGCGGGGTGGGATGATGCCGCGGCCGGGGCGGAGGGACATGGCGGCGGGGAGCACCGAGCGCACGGGGGCGGGAGCGGCCCGCGGGCCGGCGGCCCGGCCGCGCGTCACCGCCCCGGAGCAGCCGCCGGAGCTCTCCGTCGATTGGCAGCGGGTGGCGGTCTTCGCGGGGGGAGTCACGCTCGGCCTCGCGTTCGGCGCGGGGGCGGCGCTCCTCTTCGCGCCCCGGTCGGGGGCGGCGACCCGCCACGCGCTCGCCCGCCGCGGGCGCATGTTCGGCGGCCGGGCGCACGACGCCTGGGACGACGTGCGCGACGACCTCCGGCACGCCTCGCGGCGCGGCAGCCGTCGCCTGCGCCGCCGCCTCCGCGAAGCCTGGGAGTCCCGCCAGGACGACGACGAGGACTGCTGACCCGCGCTACTGCAGGTCGCGCAGCTTCCGCTCGGCGATCTCCTTGTAGAAGCGGTCGTCGTACTCCGTCGCCGGCAGCCGCACGACCGCCTCGTACTGCTCGCGCGCCCGCGCCTTGTCGTGGCGGTCCGCGTAGACGCCCGCCAGGTCGATGCGGTGCGTGAGGCGGTTCGGCTCGAGCGCGACCGCCTGCTCGAGGTAGCGCTGCGCGTTGCCCCAGTTCGCCTCGCCCATCACCTGGCCGCCGAGGAGGTTCTTGGCGGCGAAGCGCGCGAAGCCGCTCAGGCGCATGATCTCCGCGTTCCACATCCCGAGGACGTGGAGCGCGCCCGCGTGCAGCGAGTCGAGCCGGAGCGCCGCGTGCACCTCGTCGTGCACCGCCGTGCCGTACTTGATGCGGTCCATCATGCCCTTCGACTGGGCCGTGCGCCCGAGCGCCTTGGCGAGCGCGTAGTGCGCGTTCGCCGACGTCGGGGCCACCTTCACGGCGCGGCGCGCCAGCCGCTCGCCCTCGGCGTAGAGGCGCCCCCGGTCGGCGGTGCTGAACTCGCCGAGGTCCACGGCGGCGTTGGACGCCTTCCATAACGCGTCGGCGTCGTTAGAATCGGCGGCTACCGCTTCCTCGTAGTGCTGCAGTGCCGCCGGGAGATTCATCGCCGCGAGCTCCCTGTCACCGGCTGCGACGTGCTCGGCAGCCGTCTGTGCCGTCGCGACTCGCGCGGCGCACAGGATTGCGGCGACCACCACGCTGCGCATCTTCATGGCTGCTCCACGAACGGGATCGGTCGTCGGCCACGCGGCCGACGGGCGGTGCCGCGGGGACCGACAGCACCTCTTGCCAACGTAGGAATACCCCAGAGTCCGGTCAATGCTCGCTCACCGACTGATCGAGAGAAAGCGCGATGGTGGTCGGCTCGAATCCGGCGAGTGGCGCGCGCTGGCGTCGGCGTACGCCGCGGGGCATATCCCGGACTACCAGATGGCGGCTTTCCTGATGGCGTGCTATCTCCGCGGCCTCGATCGGGAGGAGACGGCGGCGCTCACGGACGCCATGCTCGCCAGCGGCGATCGCCTGCGCATCGCCGACCTCGGGCCGGCGCGCGTGGACAAGCACTCCACCGGCGGGGTCGGGGACAAGACGTCGCTCATCCTCGCGCCGCTCGTCGCCTCGCTCGGCGTCATCGTGCCGATGATGTCGGGGCGCGGGCTCGGGCACACCGGCGGCACGCTCGACAAGCTGGAGAGCATCCCCGGCTTCCGCACGGATCTCGACCTCGCCGAGGCGCGCGTGCAGCTCGAGGAGCTCGGCTGCGTGCTCATGGGCCAGACGAAGGAGATCGCGCCGGCCGACCGGAAGATGTACGCGCTGCGCGACGCGACGGGGACGATCGACGCGATCCCCCTCATCGCCGCGAGCATCATGAGCAAGAAGCTGGCGGAGGACCTCACGGGGCTGGTGCTCGACGTGAAGCGCGGCAGCGGCGCGTTCATCCCGGAGCTCGACCGCGCGCTCGAGCTGGCGCAGGTGATGATCCACCTCGGCGCGGATCGCGGCTGTCCCGTGGTCGCCCTCGTCACGGCGATGGATCGCCCCCTCGGGCGCGCGTGCGGCAACGCGCTCGAGCTGGAGGAGGCGATCAGCGCGCTGCGCGGCGAGGGGCCGCCGGAGCTCATGGAGGTGACGTACGCGCTCGGCGCGGAGATGCTGGTGCTGGGCAAGGCGGCCCCCGACCACGCGGGCGCGCGCCGGCAGCTCGAGCGCGCGATCGGCAGCGGGCGCGCCGCCGAGTGGTTCCAGAAGATCATCGAGGCGCAGGGGGGCAACCCGGGCGTCGTCGACGATCCCGCCGTGCTCCCGCAGTCGGCGCAGTGCGAGCTGTACGTCGCGCCGCGCCGCGGCTTCGTCGCGCGCGTCGAGCCGCGCGCGGTCGGGCGCGGCATCATCGCGCTCGGCGGCGGCCGCACGACGATGGAGGACCGCGTCGACCCGAGCGTCGGCTTCGTCATCACCGCCCGCCCGGGCGACTGGGTCGAGGTCGGCGAGCCGCTGGCGACGATCTTCGCGCGCGACCGCGCCGGCGTGCAGGCCGGTCGTCAGGCGCTGCGCAATGCCATCGCGATCGCCGACGAGGCGGATCCGCCGCTGCCGCTGATCTCGCACCGCGTGTCGTCGCTCGGCGTCGAGGTCTACGACGCCGACGCCCGAGCCTGATACCTTCCGGCACTGGCACGAATCGTTCAGCGCTCATCCCGCAAACCTGGAGGTCCTCGATGCCCCCGCGGCTCGCGAAACTGGTCGGCTACGGCGCTTTCGCCGCCACCCTGCTCTTCGTCCTCATCTTCGCGCTCGTCTTCATCATCACCCTGCCGCGCTCCGCGCCGGGGATGACGACGACGCTCGATGTCGTCACGTGGATCGCCGTCGGCCTCATGATGCTCGCGATCATCGGCGTGCACGTGCTCATCGGCCGCCAGCTCCTCTACATCGGGCGGGGCGGCGGACCGCGCCGGGCCTGACCGCGCGGCCGCCGGCGCGAAAGGCGCGCGTGCGGCGGGGCCGGTCGACCCCGCCGCACGCGCAGACATCCGTCAGCGCGTCTGCAGCCCCGGCGTCACCTTCACGTCCAGCGGCTGCGTGCTCTTCGCCGCGCCGTACGACAGCGTGACCGTGTACCGGCCGGCGCGCACGTACTGCGCGCCCTCGCCGCCGTAGCTCGTGAGCACGTCCGGCGTCGGCCGGAGGTTCCACGTGACGCGATTCAGCCCCGGGACGCCCGCGCCGGTCAGGTTCGCCACCGTGCGCCCCTCGGGACCGGTGATCGTGAAGTGGACCGACTCGCCGGTCGCCTGGCGCACGTAGTACGTGAACGTCGCGCCGGCGGGCGGGTTCTGCCCTCGGAACTGCGCCGAGCCGCCCCAGTCGGTCCACGCGGGGAGCGGCTCGCGCGCCGTGACCGGCGGCGGTGTGAAGAGGTGCGCATCCTCGCGCAGCACCGCCGGCGTGATCTCGGCGAGCGGGCGCGCGTCGTCCACGATGTAGAGGCTGCGGCCGTGCGTGGCGATTACGAGGTCGTGGTCGCCGGCGAAGATGATGTCGTCCACCGGCACGGTGGGGAGGCCGCCGAAGCGCGACCAGGAGCGGCCGCGGTCGAGGGTGATCCAGAGGCCGAACTCCGTGCCCGCGTAGAGGACGTTCGGGTTGAGCGAGTCCTCGCGCACGACGCGCACCGGTCCGTCCTTCGGCAGGTTGCCGGCGACGCTCGCCCACGTGCGCCCGCCGTCGGCCGTACCGTAGAGCAGGGGCGCGAACAGCCCGTCCCGGTGCGCGTCCACGGCGACGTAGGCGACGTTCGCGTCACGCGCGCCCGGCGCGATGCGGCTGATCCAGTGCCCGCGCGCCGGCGCCGGCAGCGCGGCCGAGAGGTCGGTCCAGTGCGCGCCGTCGTCATCGGTGCGCCAGAGCTTCCCGTCGTCCGTACCGGCCCAGAGCTGTCCCGCCTTCACCGGCGACTCCGCGAGCGCGAACACCACGCCGTAGTCCTCGGCCCCGCTCCCCGACGCCGTCATCTTCGTCAGGTCGCGCGTCGAGAGGTCGGGGGAGATGAGCTTCCAGTCCTCGCCGTGGTTCGTGAGCTCGAAGACGCGGTTCCCCGCGAAATAGAGCCGCCCCTTCTCGTGCGTGCTGACGACGAGCGGCGCCATCCAGTTGAAGCGGAAGGACGGCTGCCCCTCGGTCGGTTCGGGGCGGAGGGTCTTCTGCTGGCCGCTCGTCAGGTCGATGCGGAAGAGCCAGCCCTGCTGCGACTCGGCGTAGACGAGGTTCGAGTCGAGCGCGTCGAAGGCGCAGTACGAGCCGTCGCCGCCGGTGAGGGTCTGCCAGTCGCCGTTGCGGATCCCCTCCGCGCTCGGCGTGGCGCTCGGGCCCTCCCAGTTCGTGTTGTCCTGCAGCCCGCCGCAGAGGCGATAGGGCATCGAGTGGTCGGCGGCGACGCGATAGAACTCGCCGCCGGCGAAGCGCGCCTGGTGCTCCCACGTCGCGCCGCCGTTGAACGAGCGGTAGAGCCCCCCGTCGTTGCCGATGAGGAGGTGCTTCGGGTTGGCGGGATCGACGACGAGCGCGTGGTTGTCGGGGTGGACGTTCTTGAAGCGGTCCTCGCGCCAGGTGTGGCCGCTGTCCTCCGAGACGTGCAGCGCGAAGCCGAGGACGTAGATGCGGCTGTCGTCCTGCGGGTCGATCCGGATCTGGCTGAAGTAGAAGGGGCGCGGGTCGAGGGGGCTCATGCGGCGCCAGTGCTCGCCGGCGTCGTCGGAGCGGAAGACGCCGCCGCGCTTGCTGTACGGATCCTCGAGCCCCTGCGAGCCGCCCTCGTCGCTCTGCACGACGGCGTAGACGATCTTCGGGTTCTTCGCGTAGACGGCGAGGCCGATGCGCCCGGTGAGCGCGGGCAGGCCGCTGGTCAGCTTGTGCCAGGTGGCGCCCGCGTCGGTGCTCTTGTAGATGCCGCCGACGTCGCGGCCGTCGCTCGCGCTGGCGCCGTAGGTGAACGACCAGGGGCGTCGCACGCGCGCGTACAGCGCGGCGTAGACGGTGTTGGGGTCGGCGGGGTCGAGCGCGACGTCCCCCGCGCCGACCTTCGCCTCCTCCGGGGCGGGGGCGCCGAGCACCTTCCTCCACGTCTGCCCGGCATCGGTCGTCTTGTACAGGCCGCGTTCCGCGTTAGGCATCCAGAGGTCGCCGACGACGGCGGCGTACGCCGTCCGCGGGTCGGTGGGATGGACGGCGATGCGCGCGATCACCTTGCTGTCCGGCAGGCCGACGTGCGTCCACGAGCCGCCGCCATCGGTGGAGCGGTAGACGCCGTTCCCCCAGCTCACGCTGTTGCGATCGTTCGCCTCGCCGGTGCCGACCCACACGACCTTCGGGTCGGAGGGGGCGAGCGCGACGTCGCCGATCGCGGCGACGGCTTCGTGCTCGAAGATCGGCTGGAAGGTGACGCCGCCGTCGCTGGTCTTCATGATGCCGCCGGTGCCGAGGCCGACGTAGTACGTCGCCGGATCCTTCGGATCGAGCGCGATGCTCGAGACCCGGCCGCCCATGACGGCGGGACCGATGGCGCGCGCGGTGAGGGCGTGCGGCAGGACGACCGTCGTCGTGTCGCCGTTGGTGGTGCCGGCGGCGGGGGGCTGCCGCGTCGGACGTTCCTGCGTGCGTTGGGCGAGGGCGAAGGAGGGGAGGAGCAGCAGCGCGGCGGCTGCGAGGAGGCGTGGATGCACGATGGGAGGGACGAGGGGCGAGGGATGAGGGACGAGGCAATATACGAGGCAAGGGAGGCGGGAGGCGGGATCCGCACGAACCGGCGCTCTTGCCGTCCGCGTCGAGAACGCGGCATGTTGGGGCAACCCTCACCCCATGCCGATGGCCAAGGTGCACGCCCGGTGCTCCGCGCTGATGCTCGTTGCCGTCGCGCTGCCGCTCGCCGCCTGCGCCGCGCACCACACCCGGGAAGCGCCGCGGCCGGGGCGCCGCGCGGACGTCGCGGGCGGGGCGATCGATCGTGCGTCGGCCCGGCTGGATTCCGCCGGCCGTGCGGGCGACGTGACGACCATGGCGGGGCTCTTCCTGCCGGCGGGCGAGCTGTTCGCGCCGGGCGGGGCCAACGACACGGCGCGCGGTCCCGATGCGGTCGCGGCGCGGCTGGACGTCCGCGCGGATCCGGATGCGGAAGCGATCATCGTGACGCTGACGCGCGCATGGATGGATGACTGCCGCGACGGCGGGGCGCTGCAAGCCGGCATCTACTCGCTGGAGGAACGCCGCTCCAACGGCCGCTATCGGGTGATCGGCAGCGGTCCATATCGGCTGCGCTGGCGACTCGACGACCGGGGCGAGGCGAGGATCGAGACACTGGCGCTCGGCACGGAGCAGGGGCTGGACCCCGTGGCCCACGTGCGCTGTCCGAGCATGGCGGGCCAGCGGTACGATGGGCGACACCTCTTCGTGTCGGTGCTCATGCCACCCTTCGCGTATGCGACGTGGCCCACCGCGACGCGGATGCACGCGCTGCTCGTGAGCCGCGGCTGGTCCTCGACGGCGTTCGCGTACATGCCGGCGGAGATCGATCCGGACCGGCGCCTCCAGGACACGCGCATGCTGTCGACGGGGATCGCCGCGCGCGCCCGGATATGGCGCATGCTGTTCATCGAGGCGTACGCACCGCTCGCGCACGCGCGCACCCTGCAGGAGGGCTGGAATCCGGGCGAGCACTCCTTCGTCGTCCAGACGTTCGTCGCGCGAGAGGGGGGTGCTCTCCTCGCGGCCCAGTGGCATCGCCTGCGCATCGGCGCGGGCCCGGCCCTCGTCCACGTGGACTGGCAGAACTCCTACGACGAGTTCGTCCCGCTGGTCAACGGCGGCGGGCAGGTCTACTGGCCACCGACGCAGTACCAGCACTGGCGGCGAACGGCCGTGGGCACCGCCGCGCAGGTGGCGTACAGCCTTCCGGCGAGCAGTCGCTCGTTCGTCGAAGTCTTCGCGCGCGTGCGCCGCGTTCGCGGCACCGTCCCCGCCCTCGGCACGTACCCGTCGTGGGTCGCGGACTTCGATGGTTACGCCGTCGGGCTGAGGATCGGGGCGGCTCCCTGGTGAGCTGCCGGTCCCGGTGCAGCCGCCGCAGGCAGGTCGACCGATGATCGATCTCTTCTCCGCCGAGCATCGCCGCGATCCGTATCCGACGTACGAGCGGATCCGCGCCCTCTCGCCCGTGGTGCAGGACCCGCGCTCCGGCGCGTGGATGGTCCTCGGCTACGATGGCGTGAAGCGCGCCCTCGCCGATCACGACGCCTTCAGCTCCGTCGTGTCGCCGCCGTCGTCGCGGCCGGGGCAGTGGCTGATCTTCGCCGACCCGCCGCGCCACACGCGGCTGCGCGCGCTCGTCTCGCGCGCGTTCACGTCGCGCACCGTCGCCGCGCTCGAACCGCGCATCCGCGAGCGGTCGCGCGAGCTGCTCGACGCGACGATCGAGCGCGGCGAGATGGACCTCGTCGGCGAGTTCGCGATGCCCCTTCCTCTCATGGTGATCGCCGAGCTGCTCGGCGCGCCCGCCGCCGACTGGCAGCGCTTCCGCCGCTGGAGCGACGGCATCGCGTCGCTGGCCAACACCCTCCAGGGGGGCGGCGAGGCGCAGCGCGCCGTCGGCGAGTTCATGGGCGTGCACGAGGAGATGCAGGGGTACGTCGCCGAGCTGGCCGAGTCGCGCCGCGCGGCGCCGAGCGAGGACCTGCTGTCGAAGCTCGTCCACGCGGAGGTGGAGGGCGAGCGCCTGACACCGGCGGAGATCCTCGGCTTCTTCCAGCTCCTGCTCTTCGCCGGCCACGAGACGACGACGAACCTCATCGACAACGCCGTGCTTAGTCTCGTCGAGCATCCCGGCGAGATGGCGCGGCTGCGGGCCGAGCCCGCCCTGCTGGCGTCGGCGATCGAGGAGGTGCTGCGCTACCGCTCCCCCGTGCAGGCGGCCTTCCGGCTCACGCGGACCGCGGTGGAGCTGCACGGCCGGACGATTCCCGCCGGCTCGCTGGTGCTGGCGATGATCGGCGCCGCCAACCGCGATCCGGCGCACTTCCGCGAGCCGCAGCGCTTCGACATCGGACGCGACCCGAACCCGCACGTCGCGTTCGGGCACGGCATCCACTTCTGCGTGGGGGCGCCGCTCGCGCGGCTGGAGGCGCGCGTCGCGCTCGCCGAGCTGCTCGGGCGCGCGCGCGGCCTCGCCCTGGCGAGCGATGCGCCGTGGGAGCCGCGCCACACCTTCCACGTGCACGGCCCCTCGCGGCTGATGGTGCGCTTCGAGCCGGGGCCGCGCACCACCGCCACGATCGAGGACAGGGTCAGCGAGGACCGGCCAGCGCGCGCGTGAGCGCGGCACGCACGGTGACGCGCGTCTCGCGGGCGAGCGCCGCCTCGAGCGCCGGACGCGCGTTCGCGCCCGCCGCCGTCGCGAGCGCGCGCACCGCCGCCTCGGCGAAAAGCGGATCGTCGTCGGCCAGGTAGCGGGTGGCGACGGCGGTCACCGGCGCCTTGTCCGGCCAGCGGCCGAGCAGCGACAGGGCGAAGGTGCGCACCTCGCGCGGCTCCGCGGGATCGGTCATGCTCTCCAGCGCCGCCACGCCGGCGGAGTCCGGGTGGCGAAGCAGCCGCGTCGCCGCGGTGAGGCGGATGCCGAGCGAGGCACCGTGCCGCGCCTGCTCGGCGAGCAGCGCCGTCCCCTCCGGAGCGCGGTTCGGGTCGTACACGGAGAGCGCCGCCTGCTTCACCGTGAAGCTCGGGTCGTGCTGGAGCATGGAGACCGCGGTCGCCTGTACGGCCGCCGTGTCGCGGGCGGCGAGGCTGCGCAGCGCCTGCGCGCGCGCCACGCTGGAGGGATCGGCGAGCGCGGCGCGCACGATCGCCTGCGACTCCGCGCTCGGGTCGCTCGCCAGCTGCTGGAGGGCGAGCGTGCGCATGTGCTCGGACTCGTCGTTGAGCGCGACGAGCCGGCGCGCATCGCGCGCGGCGGTGTCCGTCGACGTCGCGAGCTGCGAGAGCGCCCAGTAGCGCGTGGCGAAGTCGAGATCGTGCCGCGCCAGCTCCGCGAGCTCGTGCGGCGTCTGGTCCGTGGTGACGGTGCCGAGGAGCCAGCCGCCCTCGTCGAAGACGAACGACAGCGGCGCGCCGGGCAGTTTCAGGTCGAACGTCTGGTGCTGGCGCGTGACCATCACCTCGTGCCGCACCACCGAGTCGCGCGTGATCACCCGCACCGTGGCCGGGAAGCGGAAGAAGGGGTGCGTCGAGTCGATCTTCTGCGTCTCGTCCACCGTGAGGCGCAGGGTGCGCGCGCCGGCGTTCCAGTCGCGCGTCACCTTCACCTTCGGATAGCCGATCCCGTACGCCCACTGGTCGAAGAACCAGTCGAGGTCGCGGTGGGCGGTCTTCTCCATCGCGATCGCGAAGTCGGCCGTCTCCACCGGCTTGTAGGCGTTGTCGACGAGGAAGCGGTGCATGCCGGCCCAGAAGAGCGAATCGCCGAGCAGCCGGCGGAGCTGGTGCGCGAGCTGCGCGCCCTTCGGGTAGACGTGGCCGCTGAAGAAGATCTGGATCGGGTCCGTGCCCGGCGGCGCGCCGAGGACGAGGGGGCGCTCCTGGTTGAGGTCCGCGGCCATCGCCGCCTTCTGCTGGTTCAGCCAGTTCCACTGCGCCGCATCCCACCCGCGCGACTTCTCCTCCTGCACGCTCTCCATGTACGTGGTGATCCCCTCGTTGAGCCACGCGTGCGCCCAGGTGGCGGTCGTCGTCAGGTCGCCGAACCACTGGTGCGCGAGCTCGTGCGCGTCGAGGCTCCGGCCGCTCTGCTCCGGCTCGGCGCCCTCGCCGTGCAGCGCGAGGTCGGTCTGCGTGGTGGCCGAGACGTTCTCCATCCCGCCGTAGGTGAAGTCGGGGATCACGGCCTGGTCGTACTTCGCCCAGGGGAAGTTGACGCCGAGCACGCGCGAGTACGTCTCGATCATCGCCGGCGTCTCGCCGAAGGTGCGCCACGCCGCGTTCACGGTGTCGGGCGCGACCCAGTAGTCCACCGGGATGCCGCGCCAGTCGTCGTGCAGGACGGTGAAGGGCGCCGCGACGATCGAGTACAGGTACGTCGACGCCGGCTTCTCCTGGGACCAGTGCCACACCTGCTGCCGCCCGTCCGGCGTCCTCGTCACCGACACCAGCCGGCCGTTCGACAGCACCTTCATGCTCGTGTCGGCGGTGACGAGGATCTCCCACGTCGTCTTGTCGTTGGGCGCGTTGTACGTCGGCACCCAGCTCGGCGTCTCGATCGCCTCGCCCTGCGTCCACACCGTCGGGCGGCGGGGGACGAAATACATCCCGCGCTCCGGGTTGCCGTGATAGCGCAGCGTGAAGAGCACCGTGTCGCCGCGCTGGGCGCGCCGCGGCAGGTGCACCGTCACGCCGGAGGTGTCGGCGGTATAGCGCAGCGGCCGGCCTCCCGCGTCGAGTGCGGCGTCGATCGTCAGGTTGGACGCATCGAGACGGATCGTGTCCGTGGGCGCCGCCGTCACGACGAGGCGCGTCGCGACCTCGCCGCGCACGGCGTGGCGCGCGAGATCGAAGGAGATCGCGATGCGCTGGTGGAGCAGGTCGAAGACGCGCTGGCGCTGCGGCCACACCTTCGGCGGCACGTACGCGCCGATCACGCCGGTGCGGCGCGGCTGCTGGGCGGACAAGGGAGCGAGCGCGCCGAGCGCGAGGGCGGCGGCGACGGCGAGGCGCGCGGCGGAAATTGGGCGAGACATGATGCCGAGTCCACGTGAAGGATGCCGGAATCTGTCGCGTCCCTGGCCCCGTCGCGAGGCGCTCGCTCGGCGCCCACGCGCGCCCGCCCCTGTTCGCGTCCCCGTGCCCGCACCCGTACATTCCCGCGCAACACAACCCCTCCCGCCATGCTCCGGACCCGCACCGCTCGCGTCGCCCTCGCCCTCGTCGCGCTCGCCGCCGCCGCGGCCGCGACCCCCGCCGCCGCGCAGCGCTCGACCGGTGCGACGCCCGCCGCCGCGCGGCTGGGCTTCGCCCCCGAGCGGCTCGCGCGCCTCGACACCGCGCTCCAGCGCGAGGTCGACAGCAACCGCATCGCCGGCGCGGTCGCGCTCGTCCTCCGCTACGGCCAGGTCGTCTACGAGCGCGCGGTCGGCGAGGCGGACCGCGAGGCCCACCGGCCGATGGCGACGGACGCGATCTTCCGCATCGCGTCGCAGACGAAGGCGCTCACCAGCGTCGCCATCATGTCCCTCGTCGAGCAGGGGCGGATCTCGCTGAACGACCCGGTGGGCCGCTACATCCCGGCGTTCGAGCACACGACCGTCGCGGTGCGCACCGACACCGGCCGCGCGATCGTGCCGGCGCGGCGGCGCATAACGATCCACGACCTCCTCACGCACACGTCGGGCATCTCGTACGGCACGGACAGCCTCGTCGCGCCGCTGTACGCCGCGCAGGGGCTCGGGCCGGCCGCGGGGTGGGGCTGGTACACCGCGGACAAGGCGGAGCCGATCTGCCAGACCATGGAGCGCCTGGCGACGCTCCCCTTCGTCGCGCAGCCGGGCGAGCGCTGGGTGTACGGCTACAGCGTCGACGTCCTCGGCTGCGTCGTCGAGAAGGTCTCCGGCATGCCGCTCGACGAGTTCTTCCGGACGCGGATCACGGCGCCGCTCGGCATGACCGACAGCTACTTCTTCCTGCCGCCGTCGAAGCGCTCCCGGCTCGTCGCGGTGTACGCCAGCCAGCGGGGCGGAGGGATCACGCGCGCGCCGGACGGGCCGCGGGGCCAGGGCGACTACGTGGACGGTCCACGGCGGAGCTTCTCCGGCGGGGCCGGGCTCCTCTCCACGGCGCGCGACTACGCGCGCTTCCTCGAGATGCTGCTGGACGGCGGGACGCTCGATGGCGCGCGCATCCTCGGCCCGCGCACGGTGGCGCTCATGACGACGAAGCAGACGGGGACCCTCTACACCCGTCCCGGCCACGCCTTCGGGCTCGGCTTCGAGATCATGCGGCGCCCCGGCGCCGACGGCCGCGTCGAATCCGCCGGCACCTTCGGCTGGGGCGGCGCCTACGGCAGCACGTACGAGGTGGATCCGGCCGAGCACCTGGTGCTCGTCTTCATGCTCAATCAGCTGCCAAACGCGAGCGACATCGGGGGACGGTTCCCGATGCTGGTGTATCAGGCGCTGACCGAGGTACGCGGCACGAGCGTCGCGGGACCACGCAAATAGTCGTTGGTCCCTGGTCATTGGCGAGCCGCCCGGGACGCCACGCCAGGCATCCCGAGCGGCTCGCCAATGACCAATGACCAATGACCAATGACCAATGACCAATGACGTCCTTCCGGCTTGCGGTCCACCGGCGGCGAACGGTAGTTCCCTCGGTCGCTTCGCTCCCTCGGGATGACCACCGCTCCGCCCCGCCTCCCGCCCTACCCCACCTCGTCCATGCTCCTCGGCCAGTCCTCCTTCAACAGCCGGGACAGCGCCCGGTCCGCGAGCCGCCGGCCGTCGGTCTGGCAGCGCGCGCAGTAGTTGGTCTCGTTGTCCGCGTAGCGGATGCGCTGCACGGGCGCGCCGCAGTCCGGGCACGGCTGGCCGTAGCGGCCGTGCACCGCCATCTCCGGGCGGAACGCCGTGACCTTCTCCGGGAAGCCGTCGCCGCATTCGGCGCGCAGCCGCTCCGTCCACTCGAGCAGCGTCGCGCGCGTGGCGTCGTGCAGCCGCGCGACCTCGTCGTCGCTCAGGCGGCCGGTGAGCTTCACCGGGGAGAGCCGCGCGCGATGGAGGATCTCGTCGGAGTAGGCGTTGCCGATGCCGCTGAACAGCCGCGGATCCGTGAGCGCCCGCTTCACCGTGTGGCTCTCCGCGCGCAGCCGCGCCGCGAACTCGTCAGGCGTCGCGTCGAGCACCTCGAGCCCGCCGCGATCGAGCGGCGCGAGGGCGGCCGCGCCGCGGACGAGGTGGAGCGACGCGCGCCGCGTCGTCCCGGCCTCGGTGAGCGTGAGCATGCCGTTCGGGAAGCGCAGGGCCGCGAGCACCGCGCGGCCGCCCGTCTTCGCCGTCGGCCCGACCCAGTGCAGCCGGCCGGCGATCATGAGGTGGATGACGACGAACAGCTCGTCGTCGAAGCCGATGACGATGCGCTTCCCGAGCCGCGCGACGCTTCGCACGCGCTGCCCGAGGAGCGCGTCGAGCGGGGGATCCACCGTCCGGAGGAGAAAGGGGTTCCGGATCCGGATCTCCTCGAGCGGCTGGCCGACGAGCCGCGCCTGGAGCGCTTCGACGTAGGCCGTGATGTCGGGGAGCTCGGGCATGGTGTGGCTGGCGCGAGGACGGAGACGGCGCGGCGTGCCGCGTAATCTCCGTCCCGCGAGCGCGGCGCACCAGGGAGCCCTGGCCAGCACGCGCACGGTCTCGGATCCCTGGACCTGCCGGCATCCGTCCGATCCGTCCACGCAGCACCAGCTCCGTCGGCGGCGGCGAGCGCACCGCTCGACGCGCGCTCCCGTCGGGTCAGCGCGCGCCGACCACCTGGTACGCCGCGTCGTTCCAGCGCAGCTCGTTCCGGAACTGGCGCAGGTCGGTCGTGTCGTCGATGAGGAGGAACTCGAGCCCCGCCATCGCCGCGAAGTCCTCGAGGTGCTCCGGCGTCAGCGCCAGCGAGAACGCGGTGTGGTGCGCGCCGCCGGCGTGGATCCACGCCGCCGCCGCCGTGTCCAGGTTCGGGCGCGGAATCCACAGCGCGCGCGCCACCGGCAGCTTCGGCATCGCCGCGAAGGGCGGGATGACGTCCACCACGTTCACGACCATGCGGAAGCGGTTGCCCATGTCCACGATCGTCGCGTTCACGGCGGGGCCGGTCGCGGAATCGAAGACGAGGCGCACCGGATCCTCCTTGCCGCCGATGCCGAGCGGGTGCACCTCGCACGACGGCTTCCCCGCGGCGATCGAGGGGCAGATCTCCAGCATGTGCGCGCCGAGCACGCTCCGCCCCGAGGGGTCGAAGTGGTACGTGTAGTCCTCCATGAAGCTCGTGCCGCCGGGCAGACCCTGCGACATCACCTTCAGCGAGCGCACGAGCGCCGCGTGCTTCCAGTCCCCCTCGGCGCCGAAGCCGTAGCCGTCCGCCATGAGCCGCTGCGCGGCGATCCCGGGGAGCTGCTTGAGGCCGTGCAGGTTCTCGAAGGTATCGGTGAAGGCGTGGAAGCCGCCCTCGGTCAGGAACGCGCGCAGGCCGAGCTCGATGCGCGCCGCGTCGCGGAGCGACTCGTGCTTCGGCCCGCCCTTCTCCAGCCCCTTCATGAGCGTGTACTGCTTCGCGTACGTGTCGCAGAGGGCGTCGACGTCCTTCTCGCTCACGGCGTCGACGTGCCGCACGACGTCGCCGAGGCCGTAGCCGTTCACGGCGTAGCCGAGGCGGAGCTCCGCCTCGACCTTGTCGCCCTCGGTCACCGCGACCTGGCGCATGTTGTCGCCGATGCGCGCGATCTTCATCGTCTGGCTGTCGTGCCACGCCGCGGCGGCGCGCTGCCAGACGCCGATACGCTCCTGGACGGTCGCCTCCTTCCAGTGCCCCACGACCACCTTCCGGTTCAGCCGCAGGCGCGAGACGATGAACCCGAACTCGCGATCCCCGTGCGCCGACTGGTGCAGGTTCATGAAGTCCATGTCGATCGTGGACCACGGGATGTCGCGGCCGAACTGCGTGTGCAGGTGGCAGAGCGGCTTGCGCAGCCGGCTCAGCCCCCCGATCCACATCTTCGCCGGGCTGAAGGTGTGCATCCAGGCGATCAGGCCGATGCAGTTGGGCGAGGCGTCGGCCTCGCGGAGCACCGCGGCGATCTCCTCCGGCGTCTTGAGCACCGGCTTGAAGACGACCCTGATCGGCAGCTTGCCGGACGCGTTGAGGCCGTCGACGATGGCGTGCGAATCCCGGTCGACCTGGGCGAGGGTCTCCGGACCGTACAGATGCTGGCTCCCCGTGATGAACCAGGCTTCGAGCGGGGCGTGATCGATCGTCATGAGCGGAAAGGCGTGATGAGGGATGCCGCGCGCGCGTGCTTCCGCGCCGCGCGCCGCTGGCATCCCGGGAAAGGCGGAGGGCGTGCGGGCTAGGCCTTGAGCTGGTAGAGCAGGTCGTCCTCGACGCGGTAGAGCAGGGGCACGACGGTGATCTTCGGGTACAGCCCGCGCAGCCGCTCGGCTTCCCGCATGACGAAGTCGATCTCGTCGTCGATGGCGAACTTCGGGACGCTGACGGCGAAGTGCTTCTCCGCCTGCGCCTTGTCCCACCCGGCCCGCTCGACCATGCCCTGGACGAACTCGTCGTGCAGGCGGGCGACGCGCGCCATCCCGCAGTCCGTGTGGGCGATGAGCACGATGGTGGTGATCCCGCCGACGGCGATGGCGAACGAGATGCGGAACTCGTTGTCGCGCATGTTCGCGCCGGCCGTGCGCAGCACGTAGGCGAAGTCGTGGGGGATGCGCAGCGCCTTGCGGCTGTCCATGCACATGCCGATCAGGAGCTGGCGTCCGGGCCCCGAGCCGAGGGCGCGCTCCAGGTTGTGGTACTCGAGGAGCAGGCCGACGGGCGTGCCCTGGTACTCCGGCAGGATATCCGAGCGATAGTTGACGGGAATGATCTGGGTCATGCCCCCAAGCTAGCGGGCTCGAATCCCGTCGGAAGCGCCGTGCCCGGCGGGCACCCGCGCGGCGTCCGCCGATTCCGCACGCCGGGCGCCCCCTCGCCCGACTGCGCGCCGCCCCTGCGGCCGCACGTTGTGGGCACACCGTACCTGGAGTGCCCCATGCTTACGCGCGCCCACGCCGCTGGCTGGACGGCCGTCGTCATCGGACTCGCCGCCGGCGCCGTCCTCGGTTGCACCCCCCGTCCGGAGCTCCCGCCGCCCCCCGCGCGTGACACCGACCTCGTCGGCACCGGCTACGGCTCGCAGCGCCGCGCCGACGTCGCCACCTCCATCGCCTCCGTCCACGAAGCGGAGATCGACCGGCAGAAGGCCCTCTCCGTCGCCGATCTGCTGGAGCGAGTCCCCGGCCTGCAGGTCGACCGGCAGGGGCACGAGTTCACCGTGCGCGTGCGCAATGCGACGGGCGAGCCGCTGATCGTGATCGACGGCCAGCCGCTGCGCGGCGCCTCGTACGTCCTCGCCGCGCTCCGCCCCTCGGACATCGAGCGCATCGACGTCCTCCGCGACGCCGCCTCGGCGGCGGTGTACGGCGTCTCGGGTGGGAGCGGCGTGATCCTCGTCCGCACGAGGCTCCCGCACCCGTAAGGCGTGTCTCCGCGCCCTCCCCTTGCTCCCCCTTGCACCTCACGTAACGTGAGGCCCTAGCGTGCGGCACACGTTCACCGGCGCAGGGACCGGAGCGATGGAGACGATCGAGAAGACGCGGGGGATGAAGGTCGGGGAGCTGGCGAAGCGGACGGGCCTCTCCGTACGCACGCTGCACTACTACGACGAGATCGGGCTGCTGCCGCCGTCGCGGCACACCCGCTCGCGGCACCGGCTGTACGGCGTGCCCGAGCTGCTGCGGCTGCAGCAGATCAAGTCGATGCGCCAGCTCGGCTTCAGCCTCGACGAGATCCGCGCGCTCCTGCAGCAGCGCGAGCTGTCGCCGCACCGCGTGCTCGAGCTCCACGTTCGACGCCTGCGCGAGCAGATCGAGGGGCAGCGGCGGCTGTGCGCCCTGCTGGAGAGCCTCGCTGCGAGCATCTCGTCGCGCGCCACGGTCAGCGCGGACGAGCTCATCCTGGCGATCGAGGGGATCACGCGAATGGAGAAGTACTACACGCCGGAGCAGATCCGGGACATCAAGGAGCGTGGGGCCAAGCTCGGCGAGGCCCACATCAAGGCGGTCGAAGCCGAGTGGCCGCGGCTCATCGCGCAGGTGCGCGAGGAGATGCAGAAGGGAACCGACCCGACGAGCGAGCGCGTGCGCGCGCTGGCGAAGCGATGGAAGGAGCTCGTCGAGGAGTTCACCGGCGGGGATCCCGGCATCGTCGACGCGCTGCGGCGGATGTACGCGCAGGAGCCCACCGTGCGCGAGCGGACCGGCATCGATGCGGCCATGGGCGAGTACATCGGCCGGGCGATGCGCGCCGGGTGAGCGGCGCGCACGCACACGACGCTCAACGACGCTACCGCACGTCCAGGTCGTACGCGGCCGTGCGGATGGCGCCGGCGTGCCGGACCTGCAGCCACAGCCGGTAGCTGCCGGCGCGGGGGAAGACGTACGGCAGCGCCACGCGCCCGTCCGGCGCGCCCATGCCCTGCATCGGCGCCATCGCGCCGGCGCGCGCGAGCGAATCCGCGAGCCTCCCGTCGGGGGTCGTGTCGCCCGCCTCGCGGAGCGCGAACGCTCGCTGCGCGGCGGGCGCGATCGTGCCCATCGGATGGAGGTGGGCGAACACCGAGCCGTCGCGGCGGAGCACCACCGCGTGCGCCGCCATGCCGAGGTACGGATCGATGGCCGCCGGCCGCCCCGCCGCGTCCACCAGGGCGAAGTGCAGCATCACCGGCTGCCCGGCGGCGATCGGCCACGCATCGGTGCCCAGCGTGAGCCCCGAGCCGTCGGGCAGCCGGGCGACGGCGATGCCGCCGCCGGTCGTCGATCCATCGCGCGCCACGGCCGCGGCGGCCCCGCTCGCGTCCACCGCGTCGTCGCTGTCCGCGGCGGCCGACGCAGGCCGCGTCGCCGGAGACGCGAGCCTTACCGACGACACGAGGGTGCGCTCGTAGCCGCTCTCGTGCACCACGTCGGCGTAGACGCGGTAGCTCCCCGCCGGGAGCGCGGGCAGGGTCATCTCGAAGGTGTTGCGGTCGATCATCGCGGGATGCAGGTGCGCGAAGGCATCCAGCGCCGGCCAGCGCACCAGGAAGAGGTGCATCATCTTCCCGTGATCGGGGATGAGCGGCGGCAGGTGCCGCCGCGTCCAGGTCGTATCGGTGACCTCGACGCGGAGCCGCGTGCCCGCGCCCGACGATGCGACGGACGCGGCGACGGCGAGCGGCCGATCGAGCCGCCGGCGATACGCCGCCGCTTCGCCGTTCCACCATCGCCATCCGCCGAAGAGGAGGAGCGAGAGCGTCGGGACGGCGATCGCCGTCGCGACGCGGCTCGCCCGCCGGCGGGCCGGGTCGGGCGTGGCGCCGGGCGCGACGAGCGCCTCGCCCGTCGCGGCGTGTACGATGGTGAGCATGCCGAAGACGAGGATGAAGCCGAGGATGACGAGCAGGTCCTTCAGCAGCGGCGAGAGCGCGAGCTGCGCGGTGGCAACGGCTTCCACCGGCACCGACACCGTGCCGCGGCCGCGTGCCCCGTCCACCTCCACGTCGACGGTGTAGGCGCCGCTGCTCATCAGCCACAGCTTGCCGACGAAGGTCGGCTCGGGCGCCGTGATGCGCGTCGCCTCGTCGGCGCGCGGCGAGCCGGCGCGCCCCGTGCGCCAGAAGATCGGGCGCACGAGCACGCGGCGCACGTCGCCCGCCTCGCTCGCCGGGATGCGCACGATGACCTCCGCCAGGCCGGGCACCACCTGCGGCGGCCGGACGATGATGGACACGTCGTAGGGCCCCGCCTTCCCGACGAGGAACGCGTCGGGGCTGCCGACGTGCGCCGCGGCCACGGCGACCAGCGCGCCGACGAGCGCGCCGTGCACGAGGTTGGCGCGCAGGGCGCGAGCGAGCCGCGTCATCGCACCACCTTCCGCATCCAGCGTCCCCAGGCCAGCCCGGCGCGCGCGGACAGCGTCGCGAAGAGCAGCGCCAGCGCGACCTGCCAGACGATCAGGATGGCCGTCGTGCCCGGCGGCAGCCGGTAGAAACGCCACTGGTAGTACGCCGTGAAGTGCGGCAGGCCATACGAGAAGTTCCGGTGCGTGAAGAACACCCAGTTCCGCGACGCGCTCGACATGAGGAAATCGGCGAACGGCCACTGCGCGGCCACGAGCGCGGCGAGGAATGCCGCGCCGTAGAGCGGGGCCGCCATCCAGTCGCGCCCGGGCGTCGCGTCCCCGTCCAGCCGCCGCATCAGCAGGTCCACGGCGATCGCCGGCGCGACGAGGAGCAGCGGGAACTCCATGGCGACCATGTGGTCGACCGGGTTGTAGATCGGCCCGAGCTTCGGCTGGGCGGGGAAGAGGGGGAGGATCCACCCCATCACGATGCGCACGGCCATGTAGACGAGCGCCGCCGTCGTCGCCGGCCAGCGCCGCGTCGAGCCGCGCGCGAGCCCGACGAGCAGCACGGGAAAGGTCAGCCCGGCGACGCGCAGGAAGATCGTCGAGTGCTGCGTCGGGCGCTCGGTGTACTGCGTCACGAAGATCGCGGCCATCGAGATGAGCAGCCCGCCGTCGTAGAGGAAGAGCGCCTCGAGGCGCCGCTTCGGCGCCGGGGCGGCGATCCGGTTCTGCCAGCCGAGCGTCCACACCAGCGCGCCGAAGACGATCGCCTCCATGCCGAGGGCGAGGAGGGTGTGCGGCGGGCTGATGATCTTGACGTCGAGCCCGTACGCGTTGTGCCACCAATCGTCGAAGGGCGCCGACGTGAGCATGGCGAAGGAGCCCCACACGCAGATCCACGCGCCGAGGGGCGCGCGAAAGCCCCAGAAGCGGACGGCGCGCTCGCGCTCCACGCTGGTGCCGGCGAAGGTCGTCTTCAGCGCGATCCAGCCGCAGCTCACGCCGACGATCAGCCCCGCGGCGTAGGTGCACATGTGCGCCGGCGTCCAGAACGTGTCGCGGCCGATCGTCATGTGCCACGAGATGTCCCAGGTGATCCCCACCACCACGCACGTCGCGGCGAGGGCGACGGCGAGGAGGAACCAGGGAATCGTCGCCGGGGCGTCGAGGCTCGAGGGTGCGGCCGCGGTGTACCCGGTCGAGGGCGTGGGCGCCCCGAGGGAGGTCGCCATGGCGGGCGCTCCTGTCGACGTGCGTGAGGTCGCCCGGCGGGCGTGTCGGACGCGGCGGCATTATCGTGCTCCGCGGGAGCCCACGCAAGCACGATCGGCGATGCCGCCCGCTGTGGTGGATGTTCCGGATTGACCGTTCGGCCGACCGCCGTGCATCGTCGGCACCCACGATCGTCGGTGCGCGTCGGCGCGCTCTTCCGGGTGAGGTCATGCGCGTCGTCTACATCGGGCACGCCACGCTGCTGATCGAGGTCCACGGCGTGCGGATCCTCACGGATCCGAACTTCGACTTCCGGCTCGGCGGCCTGCCGCGCATCGGCGGCATGCTCGCGCGCGTGAGCGCGCCGGGGGTGCCGCTCCAGCAGCTCTCGCCGGTGGACGCGATCCTCCTCACGCACGCGCACGCGGACCACCTGTCGCTGCGCACCCTCGCCGCGCTGCCGCCGGCGACGCCGCTCTACGCGCCCCCGGCGCTCGCGCGCTGGCTTCGGCGGCGGGGACACGCTGGCGCCTCGCCCCTCGCCCCCGGCGAGACCGTGCGCCTCGCCGGCGCGGCGCATGCCGAGCTCGCGATCACCGCCTCCGCCGCGCGGCACGTCGGCTCCCGCTACCTGGTGGACTGGTGGCGCGCCGGCGTGAACATGTACCTGCTGGACTCGGGCACGCACGCGTGCCTGTTCGCGGGCGACACCGGGCCGCGCTCGCGCGGGGAGGACTTCGTGGCCGGATACCTGCGCGCGCGCGGCCGCCGGCTCGACCTCGCGCTCCTGCCGATCAACCACGCGCCGTGGTGGGAGCCCGGGTTCCGCCGCGGCCACCTGACCCCCCGCGACGCGCTCCGCACGTGCGAGCGCCTCGGCGCGCGCTACTTCGTGCCCCACCACTGGGGGACCTTCAACTTCATCGACTCGCGCGCCTTCGACGCGATCGTCCGTCTGCGCCGCGAGCTGGCCACGCGCTACAGCAGCGTGGTGGCGCGCATCCTCGAGCCGGGCGGGAGCTTCGTGGTCGACCAGCCGGAGCCCATCGCATCCGTCGAGGAAGCCGCGTCCTGAGTCGGGCTGGCGCGGCGCTCGCGCGGGACGCATGATGTGGCGCCGTGCGGATCGAGGGCGCCTGACGAGGCACGCGGCGCCCCCCGCCAACCCCCGCGACCGATGCTCCTCGTCCGTCTTCTGCGCGTCGCCCCGGCGGCTGCCGTCCTCGCGGGCGCCATGCCCGCGGGCGTCCGCGCCCAGGCCCCCGCCCCCCTCCGCGTCATCCGCGCCACGCCGAGCGGCGATGCCTCGCCCTTCGCCGAGATCACCGTCACCTTCGATCGCCCCGTCGCCGGCTCGCTCGACCGCACGGTGGATCCGCGCGGCCTCCTGCGCGTGGTCCCGGAGGTCCGCGGTCGCGTGGAGTGGCGCGATCCGGTGACGATCCGGCTCGTTCCCGCCGCCGCGCTCACTCCGGGGACGACGTACGCGGTGACGGTCGCGAACGATTTCCGCGCCATGGACGGCAGCGCGCTCGCCGCGCCGTACACCTTCAGCTTCCGCGCGCAGGGGCCCACGCTGCTCGCCGGCGTGCCGTACATCCCCGGGATGCCGTCGGTCTATGCGACCCCCGACCAGCACTTCCAGCTCGTCTACAGCGCCCCCGTGGCGCTGCCGATGCTCTCGCGCGCGTCGTACCTCGAGTTCAGCGCCACGTGCGGCGGCGGGCGCATCGTCAGGCTGCATGCGCTGTCGCAGCGCCGGATCGATCGCGGCGACGGCGTGGCGCTGCGCGAGGCGGGAGGCTGGCAGCGAAACCGCGCGCTCGACTCGCTCCGGCGCGTCGTCGTGCTCGCGCCCGACTCGACGCTGCCGCGCGGCTGCAGCGGCGACCTCGTCGTGCCGAAGGAGGTCGAGCCGCAGGTGCTGCACGGATACGCGCGCTTCCCCTTCGCCACCCACGGCGACTTCCGCGTCGCGGCGCTCGAGTGCAACGGCGACGACGCGTGCCCGACCGGCCCCCTGACGGTCAGCTTCAGCACCCCCGTGCGGGGCAGCGAGGTGCTGAAGCACGTGCACCTCTTCCCGGCCACCACCTTCCGGATCCGCGACACCCTCGCCGAGTCCGACCGCTGGGTGCTGGAAGCCAGGCTCCAGCTTCACACCGGCTACGCGGCGTACGCGGACACCGCGATGCGCGACGTCTTCGGGCAGCGGCTCACCGGGAACCCCGCCGTCGCGTACCGCACGACGGGCTACGCCCCGGCGATCACCTATCCCTACGGGCGGCTGCTCGTCGAGCGCGTCGGCTTCCGCACGCTCGCCGTGCAGCACGTGAACGTGGACACGCTCGTCGCGATCGTCGCGCCCGTGCCCGACACGCTGGAGCCGCGCATCCTCACCCGCTTCGCGTGGCGCAGCGACAGCGCGTGGCGCGCGCTCGTGCGCGGCGCGGCGGTGCAGCGGATCGCCGTGCGCTCCGCCCCCGACCGGCCGATGATCACCGGCCTCCGCCTCCCCCCCGCGGACGCGCGGCGCGCCGGCACGCCGACGCTCTACGCCGTGAAGGTCAGCGGCCGCGCCGCGGGCGCTGACGTGGCGACGAACGGTCCGGTCGCGCTCGTCCAGGTCACGAACCTCGCGGTGCACGCGCGCGTCGGCGTGCGCGAGGCCGTCGTCTGGGTCACCGGCGTCGACGACGGGCTTCCCCGCGCGGGGGCCGCGGTCGCCCTGCACGACGCGAACGGCCGGGTGCTCGCGACCGCCGTCACCGACGCGAGCGGGATCGCGCGGCTCGCCGACTGGCCCGTGTCCCCGGCCGACAGTGCGTCGGAGGCGGAGTACCGCGACATCGACGGCTACGTCACGGCGACGCTGGCGGACGACCGCGCGCTCACGGCGATCAACCGCTGGGATCCGGACCTCGCGCCCTGGCGCTTCAACGTCAGCAGCGCGTGGGGCGACGAGCGCGTGCCGGTCGCCGGCGCCGTGTTCACGGAGCGCGGCATCTACCGTCCCGGTGAGCGCGTCCACGCGAAGGCGATCCTCCGCGACGGCGCGCTCGGCGCGCTGCGCGTCCCGGGTCCGCGCGACTCGCTCCGCTGGGTGTTCCACGATCGCGACGAGGGGCTCCTCGCGCAGCGCACCACCGCGCTCTCCTCGTTTGGCACCGCGGACCAGGCGCTGGACGTGCCCGCCTCGGCCGGCGTGGGCCAGTACGTCGTCGAGATCCAGGCGAAGCGGCAGGGCCGCTGGCGCTCCGTCGCGTCGACGGAGTACCGCGTCGCCGAGTACCGGCCACCCGAGTTCCTCGTGGAGCTGAACGCGCCTGCCGCCGCGCACTTCCCGGGCGATGGCTTCGCCGCCACCCTCCAGGCGCGCTACCTCTTCGGTGCGCCGATGGGACGCGCCGTGGTCGACTGGAGCGCCACCCAGATCCCCGTTTCCTCCTGGGAGCTCGACATCCCGGGCACCGACGGCTGGTACGTCGGCGACCACGGCGCGTGGTGGGAGGAATGGGAGGAGCCGCAGCCGCAGGAGTTCGCGAGCGGCACCGACACCCTCGACGCGCGCGGCGAGCGCGTGCTGCACCTGAAGCTCCCGCCGGCGTCGAAGGGGCGCGCGTCGCGCATCACCCTCTCGGCGTCGGTCGCCGACGTCAACCGGCAGGTGGTGGGCGCCTCCACCTCGACGCTCGTGCACCCGGCGGACTTCTACGTCGCCGCGAGGTCGGTCGGCGAGAGCTGGTTCTGGAAGGCCGGCACGCCGCAGGCGGTCGACGTCGTCGCCGTGCGCCCGACGGGGGAGAAGGTGTCCGGCGTGCGCGTGCGCGGCACGATCGTCCGCCGGGAGTGGCACCAGGTGCGGCGCGAGCGGAACGGGATCTCCGAGCTCGTCGGCGACTGGGTCGCCGACACCGTCGCCCACTGCGCGGTGACGACGGGCGCGTCGCCGGAGCGGTGCGCCTTCACGCCGACGGCGGGCGGGATCTACGTCGTCACCTTCACCGCCGCCGACGCGCACGGGCGCAGGGCGACGACGAGCTTCGACCGGTGGGCGTCGGGGGAGGGGTGGGTGCCGTGGAGCGACGAGACGCAGTTCAAGATGGACGTGATCCCCGACCGCACGCGCTACTCCGTGGGCGACACCGCCACGGTGATGTTCGCGTCCCCGTTCACGAACGCCGAGGCGTGGATCACCGTCGAGCGCGAGGGGCTGATCGAGCAGCGCCGGATGCGGCTGACCTCCGGGTCGACGACGCTGAAGTTCCCGATCACCGAGGCGTTCGCGCCTAACGCGTACGTCTCGATCATCGTCGTGCGCGGGCGGAGCGCGAAGCCGGGGCCGCTCGACGATCCGGGCCGGCCGACGATGCGGGTAGGCTACGCCGAGCTGCGCGTCACCCCGGAGGTGAAGCGCCTCGCCGTGCGCGTCGCGGCGACGCAGGCGGAGTACCGCCCGGGCGACGTGGCGCGCGTGCGGCTCCAGGTGCGCGACGCCGGGGGGCGCGGCGCGCGCAGCGAGGTCACGCTGTGGGCGGTGGACGAGGGCGTGCTCGCCCTCACCGGCTACAAGACCCCGGATCCCCTCGACCTCATCTACCGCGAGCGCGGCCTCGGCATGCGGCTCGCCAGCAACCTCACCTCCGTCGCGCCGCAGGTGCCCGAGGGCGAGAAGGGGAAGCGCGAGCCCGGCGGGGGCGGGGGCGCGGAGGGCGCGGACATCCTCCGCTCGCGCTTCCAGAGCACGGCCTTCTTCCTCGGCTCCGTCGTCACCGACGCGCAGGGCGACGCCGTCGCCACGGCGAAGCTCCCGGACAACCTCACGACCTTCCGCGTGATGGCGGTCGCGGTCACGGCGGGGGATCGCTACGGCAAGGGCGAGTCGGAGATGCTCGTCACGCGCCCGCTGCTCGCTCGGCAGGCGCTGCCGCGCTTCGTGCGTCCCGGCGACGCGTTCACCGCGGGCGCGGTGGTCAACCGGCGCGACGGGCGCGCCGCCACGGTGCTCGTGAAGGCGGAGGCGACCGGGGTCAGCCTCCAGGGCGAGCCGCAGCGCACGGCCACGCTCGCGCCCTCGCGCGGCGCCGAGGTGCGCTTCCCCTTCCGGGTCGGGCGCGACGTCGGGCGCGACGTCGGGCGCGGCGACTCGGCGCGCACGGACAGCGTGGCCTTCCGCTTCGACGTCTCCGGCGACGGTGACGCCGACGCGGTGCGCGTCGCCCTGCCGGTGCGCCCCGACCACCATCCGCGCGCCCTCACCGTCGCCGGCGTGCTGCACGACAGCGCGAGCGTGGAGCTGCCCCTGCCCGCGGGCATCGATCCCGCCCGCTCGCGGCTCTCGCTCACCCTCGGCGCGACGCCGCTCGCGACGATCCGGGGCATGGCGCGCACGCTGCACGTGTATCCCTACGACTGCTCGGAGCAGGTGATCAGCTCCGTCGTGCCGATCATCGCGCTGCACCGCGCCCAGCGCGAGCTGGGCGTCACCCTCGCCGGCGAACAGTTCGGCGGCGCGGCGCTCGCCGAGATCGCGCGGGCGGCGAACGTACTCGTCAGGCGGCAGCGCGCCGACGGCGGCATCGGCTACTGGGCGCCGACCGACTGGACGACGCCCTGGCTGTCGGCGTACGCCGGCATGGTGCTCCTCGACGCGCGCGACGCCGGCGTGAAGATCGACACCGTCGTCTTCTCGCGGCTCGCCGCGTATCTCGGGCGGGAGCTGCACGGCGAGACGCGCGTCGCGTTCACGCCGGTTGCGTACTGGTACGCCGACAACCGGGCGATGCGGCTGCGCGACCAGGTGGCGGCGGTGGACTTCCTCAGCCGCTTCGGGCGCCCGGACGTCGCGGCGGAGAACGAGCTGCTCCGCGGCGCGGCGCAGCTCACGCTGGAGGACCGGGCGCGCCTCGCGCAGGTGTTCGCGCGGCGCCGGCAGCTCGCGCCGGCGCGCGCGCTCATGACCCCGACGTGGGCGCTCGTGCGCGTCGCCGGCCGGCGCGCGACCCTCCCCGATTCGCTGCTCCCCGACTTCTACTTCGCCTCGCGCATGCGGCCGATCGCGCGCGTGCTCATGGCCACGCTGGCGATCGATCCCGACAACGCGCTCGTCGGCCCGCTCGTGGAGACGCTGGCGCAGCAGTCGCGTGCCGCGCGCTCCGTCTGGATGTGGAACACCCAGGACTACGCCGCGGCCGTCTCGGCGCTCGCCTTCTTCGAGTCGTACCACCGCGCGCACGGCGACCGCAGCGTGCGCGTGCGCGCGGGCGATCGCGTGATCCTCGCCGCCGGCCCCGCGGCGACGGGGCGCGACTCGACGATCGCGCTGGCGGGGCTCGTCGGCGGCACGGCCGCCGCTCCCGCCCTCCACCTCCGGCTCGATGCCGGCGCCGGCGACGCGCCGGTGTACTACTACCTCACCGTCACCGACGTGCCGCTCGCGCCGCCGGTGACGCCGGACGACCGCGGCATCCAGGTGGAGCGCTGGTACGAGAGCTATCCCGGCGGCCAGCCGGTGAGCCACGTCGCCGAGGGCGATCTCGTGCGCGTGCGCCTGCGCATCCGCGTCCCGTCGCCTCTCCAGTTCGTCGTGCTCGACGACGCGCTCCCCGCGGGGCTCGAGGCGGTGGACCTGAGCCTGCGCACCGCGTCGGCGCTCCCGGGACCCGGCGCGGCGGTGCCTGACGAGCCGGCCGCGCACGAGGAGGAGAGCCCGGAGCGTCCGTGGAGCTGGTACGGGAGCTGGGATTCGGGATGGTGGTCCCCCTTCGATCATCGCGAGATGCGCGACGATCGCGTCGTGTACTCGGCCACCCTGCTCTGGCCGGGCACGTACACCGCCACCTATCTCGCTCGCGCCACCACGCCCGGTACCTTCATCCGACCGCCCGCGCACGCCGAGGAGATGTACAACCCCGGCCTCAACGGGCGGAGCGACGGCGGGACGTTCGTCGTCGACCAGCGGCCGTAGCCTGACGTGCTTCGTCGCGCGGTGCATCTCGTGCGGAGGCTGTCGCCGGTCCTCAGGTGGGCCGGCGTCGCCTTCGCCGCGACTCTCGTCGCGGCGACGGTGTTCGTCGCGCTGCCGGTGCCCCCCGCGCTCCTCGCGCCCGACGCGGGGCAGGGCGTCGTGATCGAGGATCGGCACGGGATGGTGCTGCGCTCCACGCGCGACAGCGACGGCAGCATGGTGCGCTGGGTGCCGTACGCCCGCATCGATCCCGACGTCATCGATGCCTTCGTCGCCGTCGAGGACCACCGCTTCTGGGATCACGACGGCATCGACGCGCGCGCCGTCGCCCGCGCGCTGCGCGACGACCTGCGTGCGCGCCGCGTCGTCTCCGGCGCCTCCACCATCACCATGCAGCTCGCCCGGCTGCTGCATCCGGCCGGCCGGAGCTGGGGCGGCAAGCTCGCGCAGGCGGTCTGGGCGCTGCGGCTCGACGCGCACCTGGGCAAGCAGCAGGTGATGGAGCAGTACCTGAACCGCGTCGAGCTGGGGCAGGGGACCGTCGGCATCGGCGCGGCGAGCGCGTTCTACTTCGGCGCCTCGCCGTCGGAGCTGAGCATCGCGCAGGCGGCGATGCTCGCCGGCCTCGCGCACGCGCCCTCGCGCGACAACCCCAACGCCTCGCCGCCGCGCGCGCGGGCACGGCGGGCGTATGCGCTCCGCCGCATGCGGCGCCACGGCTACGCCACCGGCGCCGAGGTCGCACGCGCGCGCGACGAGCCGCTCGTCGTGCCCCCGCGCACGCCCCCGTTCCTCGCGCCGCACTTCACGACGCGCGTGCTCGGCTGGCTGGCCGCGGACAGCGCGCGGCCCGCCGACGCGATCCGCACCTCGCTCGACCTCGAGCTCCAGGCGGCCGTCGAGGCGGAGGTGCGCCAGACGGTGGAGGTCCTGCACGACCGCGGCGTGACGCACGCGGCGGTCGTCGTCCTCGACAACCGCACCGGCGAGGTGCTCGTCTGGGTCGGCTCGCCCGACTTCTGGTCCGCCGACGACGGCCAGACGGACATGGTCGTCTCCGAGCGGCAGCCTGGCTCCGCGCTCAAGCCCTTCCTCTACGGCCTCGCCTTCGATCGCGGCTACACCCCGGCGTCGATCCTGCCCGACATCCCGCGGACGTACGTCACGGCGACCGGCCCCTATCGGCCGCGCGACTACGACCGCCGCTTCCGCGGCCCGACGCGGGCACGCGAGGCGCTGGCGAGCTCGTACAACGTGCCCGCGGTGGAGCTCGCGTCCCGCGTCGGCGCGGGGAGCCTGCTCCAGACGCTGCACCTCGCCGGCTTCGCCTCGCTGCGGCACGGCGCCGACTACTACGGCCTCGGCCTCGCGCTCGGCGACGGCGACGTCACCCTGATCGAGCTGGCGAACGCGTACCGCGCGCTGGCGAACGGCGGCGAATGGCGGCCGTGGACGTGGCATGCGCTGCCCGCCGAGGCCGCGTCGGCGGTGCGGGCGGGGAATGCCCGCCGCGTGATCTCGCCGATGGCGAGCGCGCTCGTCCTCGACATCCTCTCCGATCCCTCGGCGCGTCTCCCGGGGTTCGGCGCGAGCACGCCCTTCGACTTCCCCTTCCCGGTGGCGGTGAAGACGGGGACGAGCCGGCACTTCACCGACAACTGGGCGGTCGGCACGACGCGCGGCTTCACCGTGGCGGTGTGGGCGGGGAACTTCAGCGGCCGGCCGATGCAGGGGGTGAGCGGCGTGACCGGCGCCGGGCCGCTGCTCCACCGCACGATCATGGCGGTGGCCGCTCGTCTGGCGCCGGGCGCGCTGGAAACGCCGGCCGAAGCGGGCGCGATGCCGGTCCCGGTGTGTCGGCTCTCCGGGCTGCGCGCCACCCCGACGTGCGCGCGGCTCACCGAGTGGTTCGCGCCCGGCACCGCGCCCACGCGCACCGACGACTGGGAGCGCGGCGGGCGCGTGGTCCTGCCTGACGAGTACGCGGAGTGGGCGCACCAGGGGCTGCAGTCCGTGTCGGACGCCGTCTCCCTCGCCGCCGTGCGTCCCGGCACGACGCCGCTCGGCGTCGACGGCGCGGCGCCCGCGATCGCCGCCGATTCAACGCACGCCGGCGACCAGGGCGTGTCGGCCGCACGGCGCTTCCGGATCACCTCGCCGATGGACGGCGACCGCTACGCGATCCCCATCGGCGTCGACGCGCGTTACGCCACCATCGCCCTGCACGCGAGCGGCCCCGGGTCGGATCGCGTGCGCTGGTCGGTGGACGGGCGGCCGTTCGGGGGGGAGCGCTGGCCGCTCGCGCCGGGGGGACACGAGCTCCGGGCGACCTCGGCGCGCGGCGACAGCGCGGTGGCGCGGATCGAGGTCGCGCGCTGAGGGCGTGCGGCCGGGATGACGTCGCGACGGCGACGATCGCGCCGCGGCGCGGGCGCGAAACCTGGAGGCGGCTCCCGCCGTCCTGTGGCAACGCTCCCGTCAGCCATCGATTCCCTCGGACCGCACCGCATGCGCCCGACTCGTCCCGTCCGTGCCGTCGTCGCCCGCCGCGCCCTGGCGCCCGCCCTCGCCGGCATCGCGCTCGCCGCGTGCGCGACGAGCCGCCTGCCGCGCCGCGCCCCCGTCGCCGAGCCGCTGCCGCTCGTCGCGGGCGTGTGCCCGGGACCGTTCGACGACTACGACAACCGCGGCCGCGACCTCGGGCGCGCGGTGCGCGAGCGGCACCTCTTCCGCGCCGTGATCCCGCTGCCTAACGCGACGCGCCCCGACGTCGTGCTCTTCCCGCAGGTGGACGACGGCCCGCGCGACCGCCGGCTGGCGATCGCCACCTTCGTCCCGTGGGTGGCGACCGCGACCGTGTTCCCGTGGCTCGACCGGCAGTCGCACGTCGCCCAGGTGCGGGTATACGCCGCGGACGACGAGACGCTCGCCTGCACCTTCGGCCGCGGGGCGACGCTGGTGCTCCGCGACGCGCCGCGCGCCCAGACGCGCGTCGCGTTAGGCTGGACGGCGCCCCTCATCCCCTTGCTTCCCGGCTGGGATTTCGGCACTGTGTACGAGTTCCGGCCCGCGGTGGACTCGCTCGTTTGGCACCGCGCAGACATCCTCCGGCTCGCGACCCCGCGGTGATCCGTCACGCGGGCGATGCCGCCCCCCGCCCGATCGACTCCGAACCCCACCACCGGATCGACCCATGACCAGCTACCAGCTCGCCCTCTTCCTGCACCTGTTCGCCCTCCTCGCCGCGACGAGCGCGTCGGCCGTCGTCCACTTCGCGGCGGGCCGCCGCTCGTCCGCGCCGACGCTCCGCCAGGCGCTCGACTGGGGGAAGGTGATCGCCAGGACCTCGCGCATCTTCCCCGTCGCCGTCGTCGTCCTCGTCGCCACCGGCGCGTACATGGTGGCGGGGCGGTGGAGCTGGAACGACGGGTGGGTCGTCGCCGGCGTGGTCGGGGCGGTCGCGCTGCTGGCGAGCGGCGCGGTGCTCGGGAAGCGCGGCGCCGCCGAGGCGCGGGCGGGCGTCCAGCGGCTGGAGAGCGCCGGCCGCGACCTGCCGAACGTCGCGGCGCCGGATCCGGTGGGCGCGCTGCTCGGTGAGGCGAACACCGGGCTCGCCCTCGCGATCGTGCTGGACATGACCCTCAAGCCGGCGCTCGTCGCTTCCCTCGTGGTGCTCGCCGTCGGCGCGGCGATCGGCGCGTACCGCGGACGGCGGCACCTGCGCGCCGCCGCGCCGCTGGCCGGCGTCTCGGAGGCCGAGGCGGCCTGAGGGCGGCACGCATGTGAGTCGGGCGGGAGGGCGACGATCAGCCGCCTGGCTCGAACGATTCGACACGGATGTCACGGGAACGGCGGATCGGCACGGATGCGGATGGGGGGAAGGGGACCGGGCCCCCGGGCCGGCCGCGGCGCGAGGCGCCGTCGCGCCACGCGGAGCGATCCGCACGATTCGGCAGTTCATTCGTGGTCATTCGCGTCTCCCAGCCTGTGATGCCCACTCGAGCGAGGATCGCTACGCACGGCGCGACTGGCTTCTGGTCGCCGCCGCTGACCCCTCTACCCAGCCAGCTCCAAAGAGCAGTCGCGAATTGATCGGACATCGTGCGAATCGGCGCGGATGGGGGCAGCGATAGGGGATCCGGGCCCCGGGCCGGCCGCTGGGCGCGAGGCGCCGTCGCGCCAAAGGGAGCGATCCGCGCCGATCCGCTCCGCATCCGTCCAATCCGTGTTCCCCTCGTGTGATGCCGGCCCGACCACCGAGCCCGACGCACGGCGCGTCCGGCTTCTCGTCGCCGCCGCTGACCCCTCTACCCGGCCAGCCCTCGTCTTGCGCCCCCAGGGCGTCCGCACGCATGGTTGGCGGCACGGACAGCCTGGCGGAGCGGTGCACCATGCAACCCTCGGGTGAACGGCACTGGGTGCCGGCGGCGCTCGCCGCCGGCGTGGCCTACGCCATCGTCGGCGTCGGCTTCGGGGCGCTGGCCGGCGCGGCCGCGCCCGGCCCGCCGCGCGCACGCTGGCGACTCGCCGCGTGGGTCGTGAGCGCGATCATCTTCGCCGCGCACCTGGCCAGGGAGCACTTCCGCCTGCACGCCACGCCGCGTGCCGCCGCCTGGCACGTCGCCCTCGCCGTCGCCATCGGCGCGTTCGCGCTCGCCGCCGCGGCGAATCTCCACGGCCACCCCGCCGCCGTGGAGCATCGGCTGCGGATCTCGCTCGTCGTGTGGCCGCTCCTCTCCGCGCTGCCGGCGATGCTCGTCGCGCTCGTGCTCGCGGCCGCCCTCGCGCGCGCGCGGCGCGGCGCCTGACGAGCGCGCCACGAACCCGGTCGACTCCAGCGAGGCGCACATGCCCACCATCGCCGTCAACGGCACGCAGCTCTACTACGAGCTGGCCGGGGTCTCGGAGATCCCGATCGTCATGGTGCACGGCTCGTGGGGGGACCACCACAACTGGAATGCCGTCGTCCCGCTGCTGTCGAGATCCTTCCGCGTGCTGACGTACGACCGGCGTGGGCACAGCCGCAGCGAGCGACCGCCCACCCAGGGCAGCCTCCTCGAGGACGCGATGGACCTCGCGTCGCTCCTCGAGGCACTCGACATGGCGTCGGCGCACGTCGTGGGGAACTCCGGGGGCGCCGCCGTCGCGCTGCGCCTGGCGTGCGAGCGCCCCGCGCTCTTCCGGAGCCTCGCGGTGCACGAGCCTCCGCTCTTCGGCCTCCTCGTCGCCGATCCCGCGATGCACGCGCCGCTCGCCACGGTGCAGCAGCGCGTCACGCAGGTCGTCGAGCTCCTGCGCGCCGGGGATCACGAGGGCGCGGCGCGCCTGTTCGTGGAGACGATCGCCTTCGGCCCGGGCGCCTGGGAGAAGCTGCCCGAGGCCGGCCGCCGGACCTTCATCGCCAACGCGCCGACCTTCCTCGACGAGCACCTGGCGCCGGACGGGATGACCCTCGACCTCGGCGCGCTCGCGCGCTTCGTGCGGCCGGTGCTCCTCAGCCGCGGCGACCGGAGCCCGCCCTTCTTCCCCGCCGTCGTCGCGCGACTGGCGCGCGCGCTGCCCGACGCGGTGCAGCACGAGTTCACCGGGGCGGGGCACGTGCCGCACGTGACCGATCCGCAGACGTACGCCGACGTCGTCGGCGGGTTCATCGCGGGAGTCGAGGGCGCGCGCGAGCGGCCGATGCGGGCGCCGGACGAGCGTCCGACGCCGGCGGCGTAGGTCGCGCTTCGGTATTCCGTGACTCGACAGGCCGCTGCCGCGCGACGGGGATGCCGTTACCAATGCCCACCGCCGCGGTCCATCTCACGGGTCTCGCCGCGCGCACGGGCACGCTCGTGCCGCGCCTTCACCGCCTCCCACTCCCGCCACCATGCCACAGGCCATCGCGCCCTCGCGCCCGCAGCTCCTCCCCACCTCCGCGACGCAGGAGGTGTACGGCGGCGTCACGTACCACCTCGACGGCGAGCTGGTGCCGGTCCTGACGATCGAGCTGTCGGGGCGGCGGTCGATCTACTTCGAGCACTACCTGCTGCTCTGGAAGCACCCCTCGGTGCAGGTCGGCGTGAAGCCGATGAAGGGCGCGCTCAAGCGCATGGTCGCCGGGATGCAGGTCTTCGTCACGGAAGCCTCGGGCACGGGGCAGATCGCGCTCAGTCGCGACGGGGCCGGGCACATCGTGCCGGTGCACCTGAGCCCCGGCCAGGAGCTGCACGTCCGCGAGCACCAGTTCCTCGCCGGCACGGAGAACGTGGAGTACACCTTCGAGCGGGTGAAGGGAGCGGCCAACCTACTGTTCGGCGGCACCGGCTTCTTCGTCGACCGCTTCCACAGCCACGGCGAGGGGATCATCTGGCTGCACGGCTACGGCAACGTGTTCGAGAAGGTGCTCGCGCCCGGCGAGGTGATCGAGGTCGAGCCGGGCGGCTGGCTGTACAAGGACCCGACCGTGCGCATGGAGACGAACGTCACCCGCCTCAGCACCGGGCTTCTCGCCGGCATCAACCTCATGCTCAACCGCTTCACCGGGCCGGGGCGCGTCGGCATCCAGTCGATGTACGTGCACATGCCGAGCGGCGAGTGAGGTGACCGGGCGCGACGCCGCGGCATCCAGCGCGACCGTCGGTGGCCGATCGCGCCTGCCGGGCCGCGCGCCGAAGCCGCCCTGCGGCGGCAGCACCCACGTGCGCGGCGGCGCGTCGGCCCGCTGCCAGGGGCGCGTCTGCTCGGGGCTGTCCTCCGCCGTCGGGTGCGTGCCGCCGGGCAGGCGGTCACAGTAGCTCGGCCGCTGGTGCGTCTCGGTCCCGGCGAGCGTCTCGTTTGGCACCACGAACCCCGTGCGGCGGCCGTTGACCGCGAGTGGGCTGCGTGCCCCGTTCAGCGGGCGTGCGTGCGGATTGTCCATCTGGATCGACCTCTCGTTCCTGCTCTGGATGCGGAGCCTCGGGCGTGTCGCGACGTGCGGTGCTCTCGGGGCCTCACTAGAGCTACCGCCTCTACTCAGGTCGAGAGTCAAGGGTGCGGACCGGCGGCGGCGCGCACCGTGGATGCCCGGCCCGGCACCGCACCGGGCTGAGCCGGCGCCCGTCGGTCTACCCGGCCGCCCGGCCCCGTGCCACTTTCGTCGCGTCGCCCGACCGCTCCCCAACCGCGAGGGATCCATGACCGCGAAGACGATGGCGCCGGCTGGCACGCTCCCCGACAATGCGCACACCGACATCCCCGGCAACCCGACGACCGCGACGAGCAGCGCGGTCCGCCTTCGCGAGCACGCCGATCCCGCCACGCTGCGCGTGCTCTCGGCCGACGACTGGGCGTTCTGGCGGCACAACGGCTACGTCATCGTCAGGCAGGCCGTCCCGCGCGACAACGTCGAGCGCCTCGCCGCGCTGCTCTGGGACTTCGAGGAGAAGGACCCGCACGACCCCGCCACCTGGTACGCCCCGGCGCGCGCCGAGATGAAGATGAAGGAGCTGACCAACAGCGGCATGGTCGAGCTCTACAACCACCAGTACGAGTGGGACAACCGGCAGCACCCGCGCGTCTACCACGCCTTCGTCGACATCTGGGGCACGGAGCGGCTCTGGGTCACCATCGATCGCGCGAACCTCAACCTGCCCGTGCGGCCGGGCTTCGAGTTCAAGGGCTTCATCCACTGGGACTACGACCCGGAGACGAAGCCGCAGAACGTGCAGGGCGTCCTCGCCCTCTCCGATCAGACCGACGAGCACATGGGCGGCTTCCAGTGCGTCCCGGAGCTCTTCCGCACGTACGACACCTGGAAGCTGGGCCAGCCCGCGGACCGCGACCGCTTCAAGCCCGACGTGACGGGCTTCGAGATCGTGAAGGTGCCGATGCGGGCCGGCGACCTCCTGGTCTTCAACAGCGCCCTCGCGCACGGCATCCGCCCGAACCTCTCGGGCACCGGCGTGCGCATGGCGCAGTACATCTCGATGATGCCGGCGCAGGAGGACAACGACGCGCTGCGCCAGTGGCGCATCACCTCGTGGCGGGACCGCGTCGCCCCGGAGGGGTACGCCTTCCCCGGCGACCCGCGCCGCTGGGAGCAGACGCGTTATGCGCGCGCCGAGCTCACGCCCCTCGGCGAGAGGCTCCTCGGGCTGCGGTCGTGGGACGAGCGGGCCGACGCGTGAGTCGGGGCGCCGCGCGGTCTCCGGCGCCCGCGGCGGAGGCCGGTCCGTCGGCGATGTCGATTCCGGCCGTCGCCGTTCGTATGGATGGGTGAAGAGCCGGCGCGGTGCCGGCTCCATCCACCAGGGAGGCGACCATGACCGCAGCTGCTCCTGTCCGGTCCAACTCGACCAGGGACGAACGCGCCATGAAACAGTACCTGCTCAGCGTCATCCAACCCGATGGCAACCCGCCCCCGCCCGAGGTGCTCGGTCCGATCATGGAAAAGGTCGGCGCCTGGCGGCAGGAGCTCAGGAAGGCCGGCGCGTGGGTGCTCAGCGCGGGCCTCACCCCGGCGAGCAGCGCGACGGTGGTGCGCGCCCGGGGCGGCGACGCCCTCATCACCGACGGCCCGTTCGTCGAAGGTCGCGAGCACGTCGGCGGTTTCTCGATCATCCGCGCCGCGGACCTCGACGAGGCGCTCGCCTGGGCGCGCCGGTTCTCCGAGGCGACGACGCTCGCCGTCGAGGTGCGGCCGCTCGCCGGCGAGATCGACGCCTGATGCCTGACGAGCCGGCCGCCGCCACCGCGTCGATCGAACGCGTGTTCCGCGAGGAGTACGGTCGCGCGGTGGCGGTGCTCGTCCGCGCCTTCGGCGACATCGACGTCGCCGAGGAGGCGGTGCAGGACGCGTTCGTGAAGGCGCTCGAGCGGTGGCCGGCGACGGGGGTGCCGCCGAGCCCCGCCGGCTGGATCATCACCACGGCGCGCAACGCCGCGATCGACCGCGCGCGCCGCGAGTCGTCGCGCGACGACCGCCACCTCGCCGCCATGGAGATGCTCGCGCGCGACGACGATCCGACGGCGATCCCCGAGGAGGAGCCCGTGCCTGACGAGCGGCTGCGACTCATGTTCGCCTGCTGCCATCCCGCGCTCGCACCCGCCGCGCAGGTGGCGCTCACGCTGCGCCTCCTCGGCGGCCTGACGACCCAGGAGATCGCGCGGGCGTTTCTCGTCCCCGAGGCGACCATGGCCCAGCGCCTCGTGCGCGCCAAGGGCAAGATCCGCGACGCGCGCATCCCCTTCCGGGTGCCTGACGAGCGCGAGCTGCCGGCCCGCGTCCGCGCCGTCCTCGCGGTCGTCTACCTCGTCTTCAACGAGGGCTACAGCGCGAGCGCCGGCGACGACCTGGTGCGCGCGGATCTCTGCGCCGAGGGGATCCGGCTCGGCCGGATTCTCGCCCGCCTCCTTCCCGACGATCCGGAGGTGCTCGGCCTCCTCGCGCTCATGCTCCTGATCGATGCGCGGTGCGCCGCGCGCCTCGCCGAGGGCGGCGACCTCGTGCTCCTCGCCGACCAGGACCGCGCCCGGTGGGATCGCGCGGCCATCGCCGAGGGGGAGGCGCTCCTGCGCCAGTGCCTCAAGCACGACGCGCCCGGTCCCTACCAGGTCCAGGCCGCGATCAACGCCGTGCACTGCGACGCGGTCGATCTCGCGGAGACCGACTGGCCGCAGATCCTGCGACTGTACGACCTGCTGATGGCGATCGCGCCGACGCCGATGACGGCGCTCAACCGAGCGGTCGCCGTCGCGGAGGTTCACGGCCCGGCGCGCGCGCTCGCCATCGTGGACGCCACCGACGTCGGCGAGCACCACCTGCATCACGCCATCCGGGCCGACCTGCTGCGGCGCCTCGAACGTCATGCCGAGGCGGCGGCGGAGTACGACCGCGCGATTGTCCTCGCCGGGAACGCGGCCGAGCGCCGATTCCTCGAGCGCCGCCGGCGGGAGCTCGCCGGGGCGTGAGAACGGCGCGGATGCTCAGGGCTGGAACACCGGCAGCCCATATCCCGAGTACATCGCCGTGAACGGCAGCGGGATCTCCTGCCCGGTCTGCACGTCGAGCAGCACGACCTCGCCCTGACCGTAGTACTGCGACGCCATGCGCGCGATGAGCCACCGGCCGTCCGGCGACCAGCGCACGCCGGGCAGGTAGGTGTGGCCCGCCGGTGAGATGGCCCGCACGCCGGTGCCGTCCGGCTGCATGACGAAGATCTGGTTGGCGCGGAAGAAGGCGACGAGGTCCCCCGCGGGCGAGTAGCGCGGCTGCTGCCCGGCGACGTTCAGGTCCGTGACCACCTTCGTCGCGAGGTCCATCCGCTCGAGCACGAACCCGGAGTAGTACGAGCTGTCACGCTCGTACACGAGCTGCTTGCCGTCGGGCGATACGCTCGGCGAGCGCTCGACGACGTCGAAGCAGTCCCACCCGATCGGGTCCGTGGTGCTCGTCGGGCTCAGGCGCTCGAGCGAGTCGGCGCCGACCGCATAACGATAGAGGATCGAGTTGCTGTTGCAGTTGTTCGCGCTGACGAACACCGTCGCCGCGTCCGCGGAGAGGTCGAACGAGCCGAGGGCGCCCGGCACGGAGAAGTTGTTCGCGTCGGTGGTGCGGGCGGGCAGCACCGGCGTGATCGCGCCCTGGCGGTCGACGAAGTCGAGCGGCGACGCCTGGCTGTTCAGCGCGACGAGGAGCGCGGAGCCGTCGGGCTTCCACTCGAGCCCCGCGTCGATCACGCCGGTGGCGGGGATCACGTGATACGCGCTGCCGTCGAGCTGCATCGTCACGAGCTTGCCGGCCTGGATCGCCGCCACGGTGCCGTGCGGCACCACGCTCACCCATGCCGTGTCCGGCCGGACCGTCGAGTCGCCGGCCGAGGCGACCACCGCGCCGCGCGTCGGGTTCGCCGCGGTCACCGCGCCGGCGGAGGACACCGAGAGCGTCGCGTTCGTCGCGCGATACGCGACCGCGTCGCTCCGCGCGTTGCCCCACCGGTCGTGGACCTCGCCCTTCAGCGTGAGCGAGTTGCCGGTCATCATCGCGGTGTCGCCGGGCGTGACCACGACGACGTAGGCGTTGCCCGGCCGGATCGTGAACCGAGCCGTGTCCGTGAGGCCCGCTTCGGGGACGGTCACGGCCACCGCGCCCGGGCCGGCCACGTTGCCGAGGACGATCCGCACGAACACGGCACCATCGGTGTTCGTCGTCTCGGCGAGGAAGGTGCTCGCGCCCCTCCCGGCGAGGGCTCCCACGAGGACGCTCGGCCCGAACAGGCTGGTCCCCGGCGTGCCGGCGGGAATCGAGGCGAAGCGCACGATCGTGTTCGGCAGGAGACTGCCCTTCGCGTCGCGGACCACGACCTTCAGTGCCTGCAGCAGCTCGGTGCCGATCGTGTCCGCGGCGTTCGCGCCGGCGGCGAAGACGATGCCCGGATGGCGGTCCGTGATCGGACCGGTCGCGTCGCCGTGGCACGCGGCGAGCGCGGCGACGACGGTGAGCGGCACGACGAGGGTGGGGCGAACGGCGGGGCGGTGCCGAGGCGACATGGCGGCGGTGGCGGCGGGACGCGCCGGCGGCTCACCTCCCACCTCGCGCCGGCTCGCCACCAAGCTGCGGCGCGGCGGCGCGTCGGGCAAGGATGGATGCCCGCCGCGCGCCCGATCCGCGCGCCGTGTGCGCGGCGTCACGCTGGACGAGTGAGGAGACGCCGCTCATGTTGGTGCGTCCGCACGGTGCGCCACGTCTTCCCGGACCGCCATGGCCGACCTCGACCCGATCACGACTCCGGATCTCTCCCGGCAACCGCGCACGGCCGGCGTTCCCGTCCGCCTCGCGGCCATCCTCGCCGGCCTCCTCGTCCTGCTCGGCGGCACGCTCGTCTCGTTTGGCACCGTGCTCCTCGCCCCGCTCGCGATGTGGGTCGCCGCCGTCGTTCAGCGCCGCCGCGGTCGGATGCTGGGGCGCGGCGCCGGCTGGTTCGTCGCCGCCGGCTCCGTCGTGCTCGTCGGCGTCGGCTTCTTCGCCCTCGGCGCGGCGTTGGCCCCCGCGGGCACCTGGCACCAGATGCGCCACGCCTCGGATTCCGCGGCGACCGCCGCGCGTCGCGAGCCGCCGCCGACCTGGGTGCAGCGCATCGCGCCGGGCGCCGCGCGGCAGTCGGCGTCCGTGCCGTCGTCCCCGGCGATCCAGACGGCCATGATCGTATGGGGAGGCGGGGTCGCCGCCCTGTTCATGGCGGCGCTCTACGGCTCCATCGGCTGGGCCGCCGGCATGCTGCTTGGCTTCGGCGCCGCGGGGCGCTGGCCGGGCACGAGGGCGGTCGCGCCGCCGGAGCCCTGACCGGCGGGGCTCCGTTCGGCGACGCCGCCCAGGCCCCGTCGACTCAGGAGATCGCGCTCGCCCGCGCGAGGGTCGGCGGCGCGAACGCGGTGCGCCGGTCCACCTCCTCGCCGAAGCCCGGCGCCTGCCCGTCGAGGAACAGCTTCGCGACCAGCGCCTTCCGCCCCTGCACCCCGATCTTGCGGCACGCGCGCTCGATGTGCTCCTGCACCGTGTACGGCGAGCGCCCCAGCGCGGCCGCGATCTCCTTCGTCGACGCGCCGCGCACCAGCGCCGCGATGACCTCGCGTTCGCGCATCGAGAGCCCGTACGAGCGCGTGCGGATGGTCGCCGCCTCGTGCGCGTTCACGGGGCGGATGACGACCACCGCCGGCCGCTCGTCGCCGTCGTGATGCTCGGCGAGCGACGCGCGAAGCAGATACCACCGGCCCGTGCGCCCGCGGGCGCGCAGGCGCACCGCGCCACGGCCGCCGGCGGCGGCGCGGCGCGCTTCCGCCACGAGCGCCGGCACCGCGAGCGGGAGACCGTCGGGCATCCGCAGCCCGTCATCCGCCAGGTCGGCCAGCCACGCCGCCGCGCTGGGCGTGCGCATCATCACGTGGCCGCGGACGTCGAGCACCAGCACGCCCGGTTCGGCGTCGGCCGGCGCCAGCGAGGCGGAGCCTCCACACTCGGCGAGCGCCGCCGCTCGGAGCCCCCGCGCGAGGTGCGGCGCGATGCGCGCGAGGAGGGCACGCGCCCGAGCGCCCTCCACCGGCGCGCGCAACAGCCACCAGCTCCCCCAGACGCGCCCGCCCGCCTCGAGCGCGACGTGGAGCTGGGCGTCGGACCCCAGTACGCCTTCCTCTGCCACGGGACCCAGCCGCTCGGCCCAGCCGCGGGCCACGTCCCCCGCGACGCCCGCGGCCACCGCGTGCGAGATGAGTCCCGTCTCCGGATCGCAGGTGCAGAAGACGTGTGCGTCGAGCGCGAGCACGGGCGCGAGCAGCGCCGCGGCCTTCCGGCGCAGCGCGATAGAGTCCAGTCCCGCGTCGCACACCCGCTTCACCCGTCCGACCACCGCCTCCAGGCGCATGCTCTCCCGTGCGGGCGCCGCCGCGCGCCCCGTGCTGTGCTCTGCCACGACCATCGGGTCCTCGCCGGACATTTCGGTGAACACGGACGTTCGGTGAATGGCAGAAAGCTTAGGCCCGCCGGCGGGGGTTTGTCAAGAGATGGTTGAACACGTAAGTTTATTCAAATGCCCACGCGGAAATACGAGCTCAGGCTCCGGGCGGAGCAGCAGGCCGCGACGAGACGGCGGATCGTCGAGGCGGTCGAGGCGCTGCACCGCGAGATCGGGCCGGCCCGCACGACGATCAAGGCGATCGCCGAGCGGGCCGGCGTCGAACGCCTCACCGTGTACCGCCACTTCGCCGACGAGCAGGAGCTCTTCGCGGCGTGCTCGGCGCTCTTCCGCGAGCGGACCGGCCCCCCCGATCCAGCGGCGTGGCGCGGGATCGCCGACCCGGAGGCGCGGCTGCGCGCCGCGCTGGCCGAGCTGTACGCGTACTACGGCCGCGGCGAGGACATGCTCGCCAACATCCGCCGCGACGCGCCGCAGATGCCCGCGCTGGCCGCGGTGCTGGCACCGTGGGGCCGCTTCGTCGAGCAGCTGCGCGAGGAGCTCCTCGCCGGCTGGGGCGCGCGCGGCCGGCGGCGCACGCACCTCGCCGCGGCCATCGGCCACGCGCTGCGCTTCGAGACGTGGCAGTCGCTCGTGCGGCAGGAGGGCCTCGGCGACGCGCAGGCGGTCGAGCTGATGGTCGCGACGGCGCGCGCCGCGGCGCGCGAGTGAGCGCCTAGTGGCCTGTAACTGAAGTTCGTGGTGCAGTGATCCGGTGTTTGATGTC
>CAMLIT010000021.1 GCA_946480295.1 uncultured Gemmatimonadota bacterium | reverse complement strand
TCACGTCGGCGCCGATCGACGGGCTGGCGGTGAGCAGGCCGAGGTCGGTGTACTGGCGCGCGGTGCGCGCATTGTAGTTCCCGGTGCCGAGGTGGACGTAGCGTCGGATCCCCTCCGCCTCCTTGCGCACCACGAGCGCGACCTTCGCGTGCGTCTTGAGCGCCGCCGAGCCATACGAGACGTGCACGCCGACGTCCTCCAGGGTGCGCGCCCAGGAGATGTTGTTCGCCTCCTCGAAGCGCGCCTTCAGCTCGACGATGACGGCCACCTGCTTCCCCGACTGCGCCGCCTCGCGCAGCGCGGCGACGATGCTCGTGTCGCCGGACGTCCGGTACAGCGTGAGCTTGATCGCGAGGACGTTGGGATCGCGCGCCGCGGACTGGAGGAATCGCTCCACGCTCGCCGAGAAGGACTCGTACGGGTGGTGCACCAGCACGTCGCGCTCGCGCACGACGTCGAACACGGATCGCGCCTGGTCGCGCAGCTCCGGCGGGACGGCCGGCGTGAAGGGCGTGTCCTTGAGCGCGGGGAGGTCGAGCTGGGCGAGCGCGAACAGGTCGGTGAGGTCGAGGAGGGAGCCCACCTGCTGGACGTCGCCCTCGGTCAGGAGCGCCGCGCCCGGGACATCCTCGCCCTGGAGCTCCTCGAGGAGCAGGGCGCGGATCTGCGGCGGCATGCGGTCCTGCACCTCGAGCCGCACCACCTCGCCGAAGCGGCGCGCGAACACCTGCTCCTCGATCACGGCGAGCAGGTCCTCCGGCTCCTCGACGGGCAGGTCGAGGTCGGAGTAGCGCGTGATGCGGAAGGTGCTCCAGCCGCGGATCTCCATCCCGGAGAAGAGCGCGCCGAGGTTGGCGCCGATGACCTGCTCGAGGGGGACGAAGTGGAGCGGCCGCCCGGCGACCGGGACGAAGCGCGGCAGCCGCTTCGGCACCTTCACGCGCGCGAAGCGGTCCTCGCCGGTCGCGGGGTCGCGGATGTCGACGGCGAGCGAAAGGGAGAGGTTCGAGATGTACGGGAACGGGTGCGCCGGGTCGACGGCGAGCGGAGTGAGGACCGGGAAGACCTGCGACTCGAAGAACTCGTCGACCGCGCTCCATTCGGTGTGCGTGAGCTCGTCCATGCTCACGAGGCGGATGCCCTGCTCCCCGAGCCGCGCCAGCAGGTCGTCGAGGCACTGGCGCTGGAGGGCGAGCTGCTCGCGCACCATGCGATCGATCGCGTCGAGCTGCTCGCGGGGCGTGAGGCCGTCGGCGGGGGTGGTGACGACCCCCGCGGCCACCTGACGGCGCAGCCCGGCCACCCGGACCATGTAGAACTCGTCCAGGTTGTTGGAGAAGATCGCGAGGAACTTCACGCGCTCGAGGAGCGGATTGCGCTCGTCGAGGGCCTCGTGCAGGACGCGGCGGTTGAAGGCGAGCCAGCTCAGCTCGCGATTGATGAACAGCGTCGACATGGGCGGCGTTGGCGATTGTCCTTCCGGAATGTATCCGCCTCGGCAGTCGTCCGCGACGAGGCGCGAGGAAGGTCCCGCGCGGCGGCCGCGTCGAGCCATCATCGCCGCGCCCGTCCGAGTCGTGTGATGCGACTCGATGTCGAAGCCCGGTGCAGCCATTGGTGCCTCCCATTCTCGGCCGCCGCAAACATGGTTGCGGCGCGACACGGGACGGCCGCCAACGCGTCACGATCGCGCAACGCGTGCATCGCACCGTCGTACGAACCGTTGCACGATCGTGACGGCATCGCCGAGGCGTCGTCGCCGGCAGGCGCAATAGTGCGAGGAGTCCGCAATGGAGGAAGCGATGACGGAACCGCGCCTGGATCTCGAGACGAACGACGGGACGGCAACTCTTCACGTTCGGCGACCGCTCGCGATCGCCGACCTCGGCGACGGCTGTATCGCATGCGCGTCGCTCCCCGCGCGAGTGCGCGAGTTCCGCATCGACGCCCGCGGGCTCGAGGAGGACGACGCGCAGACGCGGGAGGTCCTGCGCGAGCTCGCGAGGTTCTGGATGCGCCTGCGTGGTCTTGCTCCGGCGTCGGTCGGGAGCGAGCCTCCGCTCGTCACGGCGACGGCCACGCCGCCGCAGCCGACGAGGCAGGCGGCGATCGTGCTGGTGCCCGACAACGCGGCGCTCACGGGAGCGTTCCTGTGAGCGCCGCGAGGGAGTCGTGGTTCGTCGACGGCGACGGGCGGCGCTGGCACGTGATCGACGTGGCCCTCGTCCGGGGCGCCACGACGACGAACGACCGCCGCTCGACGAACGGGCGGCGGTCGATGCGTTGCGCGGCGCCGGGAGCGCTCAGCGGGACGCCGTCTCGCCCAACCGGATGGTGCCGAGGCGCTTGACGAGCGCCGTCGTCATCGCCTTCGGCAGCGGCGCGTAGTCGAGCGACGCCGCTTCGCTCTCTCCGTGCTCGTACCCCCAGCGCAGGAAGTCCACGAGCTTCTTCCCCTTCACCGCGTCCTTCTGGTTGCGGTAGACGAGGATCCAGGTGAACGACGCGATCGGATACGCATCCGCGCCGCGGGGGTTCACGATGGAGATGCGGTAATCCGAGTTCGCGGGGAGGGAGCGCACGGCGCCGGCGGCTGCCGCGGTCACCGACTCGAGCGTCGGCGCGATCCACCGGCCGGCGGCGTTCCGGATCAGCGCCGAGGGCAGGTGGTTCTCCTTCGCGTACGACAGCTCGACGTAGCCGATGGCGCCGGGCACCTGGCGGACCTGTCCCGTCACGCCCTCACTGCCCTTGCCGCCGAGACCTACCGGCCAGCTGATGGACTGCGCGCGCCCGGGGCCCTTCGCCCACTCCGGGCTCACCGACGAGAGGTAGTCCGTGAAGATGAACGTCGTGCCGCTGCCGTCGGAGCGGTGCACGACGAGGATGTCCTCGTTCGGCAGCCGCACGCCCGGGTTGAGCGCCGCGATCTTCGGGTCGTTCCACTTCGTGATCGCGCCGAGATAGATGTCGGCGAGCACGGGCCCCGTGAAGCGGAGCGGCGCCTTCAGCTCGGGGAGGTTGTACGTGATGGACACGCCGCCGAGCACGGTCGGGAAGTGGAGGATGTCGCCGCCTTTCGCCGCGGCGATCTGCGCGTCGGTCATCGGCCCGTCCGAAGCGCCGAAATCGACGGTCTCCTCGGAGAGCTGCTTGATGCCGCCGCTCGAGCCGATGGACTGGTAGTTGACCTTCACGCCCGTTGCCCGGGCGTAGAGGGCGGCCCACTTCGTGTAGATCGGGTAGGCGAAGCTGGAGCCGGCGCCGGTGATGTCCTGCGCCGTGGCGAGCGAGAGGGGAGCGAGGGCGAGCGCGGAGGCGAGCGCGGTGGCGAGATAGCGGCGGTGCACGAGACACTCCGATTGAGGTGTGCACGCACGATGCGCTCGCCGTGTAAAGCGCCGCGGACGTCCGTGTAACGAGTGCGCCACGACCGCGTGCGGCAGGCGCGCCCGCCCGAACGCCATGCGGCCACGGCGAGGACTCGCCGTGGCCGCACCAGGCATGGTGTTGCCGCGTCGTTCAGTAGTTCACGACGAAGTGCGCGTAGTACGTCTTCAGCGGCGCCCGCGTCGACCCGTTCTTCCCCAGCTCCTCCTGGTAGTCGACGGAGAAGGCCGCCTTGCTGCTCAGGTCATAGGTGAGCCCCGCGATGGCGACGTGGTACGACGGCGCCGAGCTGGTGACGGGCTTGATCTGGTCGTAGCGCGCGACCAGGCCGAGGGGCGACGACGTCGCGCCGAAGAGCATCGCGGGCTTCGTCACGACGAAGGCCGACAGCAGGCGGCCCGTCGAGTCGTTCGCCGTGCGCGGCGACAGGGGCGTGTTGGCGCCCGCTTCGTAGGTGTCCACGCGCTGCGCCCAGTCGCCGCCGATCGTCAGGCGCGGATCCCTGAAGCCGGCGAAGATGCCGTAGCGGTCGCGGGTGAGCGCGCTTCCAACCGCTCCGATCTGCCCCGCGCCGCCGCTCACGAACTTGCTGGCGAGGGCGCCCTTGTAGACCCAGGGGGAGATATCGAGCGTCTTCAGGATCCCGACGTCGCTGTTCGCCAGCGGCGTGAGGGAGAGGCGCGCCGCATAGTCCTTGAAGCGGTCCACCTCGCGCGACGAGTAGCCCGGGCCGTTGGTGATGGTCGCGTACAGCTGGCCGACCTTGTTCGGCAGGTTCACCTGGGTCGCGACGCCGGCGTCGGCCGAGGAGAAGAATCCGGCGCGCTCCACTGCGGTCTGCGAGATCCAGCGCGGCCAGAAGCCCTCCTCGTGGTCGATGAGCGCCGTGTGCACGATGCCCGCGCGCGCGAACGCGCTCCAGTTCGCGCCTTTCAGGTAGTCGTACTGCAGGTACGCGTACTTGAGCCGCACGACCCAGCCCGCGTAGTAGGCGGAGTTGGTCGGGCTCGTGTTCTGGAAGACGTCGGCCGTGACGCGGAAGCTCGTGCGATCGTTGCCCGCGGGGCCCTGGAAGGTGAGATACGCCCGCTCGAGCTCGAACTTGTTGAACGCGCCGTTGGGATTCGTCGACGCGTTCGACTCGGTGTGATACTGGTAGTTGCCCATGATCACGCCGGAGAAGCTGAACGGCGCCGGGGCGGGCGCCGCCGCGGCGGCGGGCTGGTTTCCCTGCGCCCGCGCGACGGCGGCGCCGGCGACGAGCAGCCCGAGAGCGATCGTGACGCGAGTGGAGTGGCGGAGCATTGAGTGGGTGGCAGGTGGTGGGAAGCGATCTCTGACGTGCTTCAGAGTACGCGCCTCTCGTAACGACGACCGCAGGGGTGCGTAACGGGGAGGTCACGGTCTGCTCGAGGGGCGAGGGTCTAGTGGCGAGGGGCGAGATGCAACGCTCTCCGCTTTCCGCTTTCCGCTTTCCGCTTTCCGCCCGCCCGGGCACTCTGCGGGCGTCGGCGGCGGCGTGGGACATCCCGGGCGGCTGGCGGAGAGCAGAGAGCGGAGAGCGGATGGCGTGCCCGTCTCTCGGCCCTCGACCGTCGACCCTCGACCCTATGCCTGTTCCCGCTCCCCAGCCCCCTGATCCCGCTCCTCGAAGTGATGCTTGATCTGCTTCCCCTCGGCGAGATAGACCGCGTCCTCGCCGATGTTGGTCGCCAGGTCGGCGACGCGTTCGAGATTGCGGCCGACGAGGAGGAGCTGGATCGCCGAGGAGATGTTCGCCGGATTCTCCATCATGTGCGTCAACAGGATGCGGAAGAGCGACTCGTTCATCGCGTCCACCGCATCGTCCGCCCGGCACACGGCGCGGCCGAGCGCGCCGTCGGCCCGCACGAAGGCGTCGAGGGCGTCGCCGAGCATCTGCCGCGCGCGGTTGGCCATCTCCTGGATCTCCGGACCCGGCGTGATGAGCTGCGACGATTCCGCCAGCCGCAGGGTGGCCTGGGCGATGTTCACCGCGTGATCGCCCACGCGTTCCAGGTCGCTCGAGATCTTCAGGGCGCTGACGATGAAGCGGAGGTCGCGCGCCATCGGCTGCTGGAGCGCGAGCAGGTTCACGCCGAGCGCATCGATCTCCACCTCCAGCGCGTCCACCCCGCGGTCGCCCGTGATGACCGCCTCGGCCTTCGCCGGGTCGCGCTCGAGGAGGGAGTCGATGGCGAGCGCGATCAGCTCCTCGGCGCGCCCGGACATGTCGAGCAGCCGCTGCTTCAGCGTCGCGAGCTGCTCGTGAAAGTGACGAAAGCCGGTGCTCTCCACGGCGGAACTCATCCGAATCTCCCGGTGATGTATGCCTCGGTGCGCTCCTCCCGCGGGTTCGTGAAGAGGTCGCCAGTCCGCCCGGCCTCCACGAGATGGCCGGAGAAGAAGAAGGCCGTCTGGTCGGAGATGCGCGCCGCCTGCTGCAGATTGTGGGTGACGATGACGACGGTCAACTCCCGCCGCAGCTCGTAGAGCAGCTCCTCCACCTTCTGCGTCGCGATCGGGTCGAGCGCGCTCGCCGGCTCGTCGAGCAGGAGCACCTCGGGATCGTTCGCCAGCGCGCGCGCGATGCACAACCGCTGCTGCTGCCCCCCGGAGAGCGCCAGCGCGCTCTGACGCAGCCGGTCCTTCACCTCGTCCCACAGCGCGGCGCGCCGCAGCGACCGCTCGACGATCTCGTCCCGCTCGGCGCGCGACCCCACGCCGTTGATGCGCGGGCCGTAGACGACGTTGTCGTAGATGGACTTCGGGAAGGGATTCCACCGCTGGAAGACCATCCCGATCCGCTGCCGGAGCATGACGACGTCCGTGCCGCGGTCGTAGACGCTCTCCCCGTCCAGCTCGATCCGCCCCTCGTACCGCGTCCCCACGATCGTCTCGTTCAGCCGGTTGATCGAGCGCAGGAAGGTGGACTTCCCGCACCCCGACGGGCCGATGAGGGCCGTGATCCGGCGCGGCGCGATGTCGAGGTTCACGCCGAAGAGCGCCTGCTTCTTCCCGTACCAGAAGGAGAAGTCGCGCGCGGCGATCGTGCCGCTGGCCGCGCCTGCCGGCGCCTCCGTCGGTGGCAGCTCGGTCGCCGTCATCCGAACCGCCCGGTGATGTACGCCTCGGTGCGCGGATCCCGCGGCGTCGTGAACAGCTCCGCCGTCGGCGCGAGCTCGACGAGCTCGCCGCCGAGGAAGAACGCGGTGCGATCGGAGACGCGCGCCGCCTGCTGCATGTTGTGCGTCACGATGACGACCGTCGTCTCCTCCCGGAGCTGATACACGAGGTCCTCCACCTTCTGCGTGCTGATCGGGTCGAGCGAAGCGGTCGGCTCGTCGAGCAGCAGCACCTCCGGATCGGTGGCGAGCGCGCGGGCGATGCAGAGGCGCTGCTGCTGGCCGCCGGAGAGCCCCAGGGCGCTCGTGCGCAGGCGGTCCTTCACCTCCTCCCACAGCGCCGCGCGCCGGAGCGCGCGCTCGACGATCTCGTCCACCTGGCGGCGCCTCGACGAATCGTGCAGTACCTTCAGGCCGGCGGCGACGTTGTCGCGAATCGACATCGTCGGGAAGGGCGTCGGTCGCTGGAAGACCATCCCGATCTTCCGGCGCACCGCGACGGGGTTCGTCCCCGACGCGTAGATGTCGTGGCCGTCGAGCAGCACCTGCCCCTCGACGCGCGCGTTCGCGACCGTCTCGTGCATCCGGTTGAGGCAGCGCAGGAAGGTGCTCTTCCCGCACCCCGACGGGCCGATGATCGCCGTGACCTCGCGATCGCGCAGCTCGAGGCTGACCCCGCGCACCGCCTTCGTGTCACCGAAGAAGGCGACGAGGTCGCGGACGGAGATGCGCGTCCGAGGGTCGAGGGTCGCGGGTCGAGGGTCGAGATCCCGCGCAGGAACGACAGGTCGGCGCGCAGTGGCACGTTCGCTCTCGACCCTCGACCCCCGACCCTCTCCCCTGCCCGCGTCCCGCATGCCGCACCTCTCCTCACTCCGCGTTGCCATACCGCCTCCTCACCGCCAGCCGCGCCAGGATGCTGATCACCAGCACCAGCGCCACCAGCACCAGCGAGCCCGCCCACGCCTGACGATGCCAGTCGTCGTACGGGCTGATCGCGTAGTTGAACACCTGCAACGGGACGGCGGCGATCGGCTGCCCGAGCGAGGTGGACCAGAACTGATTGCCGAACGCCGTGAACAGCAGCGGTGCCGTCTCGCCGGCGATGCGCGCGATCGCCACCAGCGCGCCGGTGACGATGCCGCCCATCGCCGTGCGGAGCACGACGGTGAGCGACGTCCGCCACCGCGAGTAGCCGAGGGCGAGCGCCGCCTCGCGCAGCGCGCGCGGGACGATGCGCACCATCTCCTCCGTCGTGCGCGTCACCATCGGGATCATCATCACGCCGAGCGCGATGCCGCCGGCCAGCGCCGAGAAGTGCCCGGCCGGCCTGACGAGCACCTGCCAGGCGAAGATGCCCATCACGATCGAGGGAAGCCCGTTCAGCACGTCGGCGAGGAAGCGCACGAACCAGGCGAGGCGGGTGCCGTCCCGCTCGGCGAGATACAACCCGGCGCCGATCCCCACCGGGAGCCCGATCGCGCTGCTCAATCCCACGAGGATGAGCGTGCCGACGATCGCGTTCCCCATCCCGCCCCCCGCCTCGCCGGGCGGCATCGGCGCCTTCGTGAAGAAGTCGAAATTGACCGACGCCGCCCCCTGCTTCAGCAGGTAGCCGAAGATGAAGAGCAGCGGGAGCGCGGCGGCCGCCGCGGCGAGGAAGGTGAGCCCGATCATGACGACGTTCGTCGCCCGCCGTCGCGTGCCGGTCCGTCGCGCCCTCATGCGGCGATCCGCGCCGTGCGCGCCACCAGCCAGCGCGCGATGATGTTGACGACGATCGTGATCACGAACAGCACGAAGCCCACCGCCATCAGCGCCGAGAGGTGCAGGTCGCTCGTCGCCTCGCTGAACTCGTTCGCGATCAGCGACGCCATCGTGTAGCCGGGCGCGAGGAGCGACGCCGAGATCTCGTGCGTATTCCCGATGAGCATCGTGACGGCCATCGTCTCGCCGAGCGCGCGGCCGAGCCCGAGGATGACTCCGCCGACGATCCCGGACTTGGCGAACGGGACGACCGCGTCGCGGATCATCTCCCAGCGCGTCGCGCCGAGGGCGAGCGCCGCCTCGCGCTGCGAGCGCGGGACGGCGAGCAGCACCTCGCGCGCGACCGCGGAGATGTACGGCAGGATCATGATCGCGAGGATGAGCCCCGCCGCGAGCATGCTCGGCCCGTACGAGGGCCCGGAGAAGATCGGCAGCGCGCCCAGATGCAGCGTGTCGCGCAGGAAGGGCACCACGTGCTGCCGCAGGAGCGGGATGAGGACGAAGATCCCCCACAGCCCGTACACGACGCTCGGGATGGCGGCGAGGAGGTCGACGAGGAACGCGACCGGCTGCCGGAGCCACGACGGCGCGAACTCGGAGAGGAAGATCGCCACGCCCAGCGCGAGCGGCGTCGCGATGACGAGCGCGATCGCCGACGAGACGATGGTGCCGTAGATCGCCGGCGCCGCGCCGAAGTGGCCGTTCACCGGGTCCCACACGCTCGACGTCAGGAACGAGATGCCGAACTTCCGCAGGGCGGGCCACCCCGCGACGAGGAGGGCGATGGCCAGCAGGAGGAGCAGCACCGGAATGAGCAGCGCCGCGACGGTGATCGCGGCGCCATAGGCGCGGTCGCCCGCGCCCGACACACTCCGGTGCCACTCCCGCGTCGCGCCGCGCTCGTCCGTGCGCGGCTCCATCACCGCCCGTCCCGCCGTCACTTGCCGGCCGGGATCGCGACGGTGTCGAGGTAGCTGTCGAGGCGCGTCACCATCTCGGGCGGCAGCGGCGCGTAGTCCAGCGATCCGGCCACACCCTCACCGTCGTGCAGCCCCCAGCGGAGGAAGTCGACGAGCTGCTTCCCCTTCACCGCATCCTTCTGGTTCTTGTAGAGCAGGATCCAGGTGAACGAGGAGATCGGATACGCGCCCTTGCCCCGCGGGTTGACGATCGAGACGCGGTAGTCGGTGGTGGCTGGCAGCGACTTCACCGCGCCGGCCGCGGCCGCGGTCACCGACTCGAGCGTCGGCGCGATCCACTCGCCCTCGGCGTTCTGGATCTGCGCGGAGGGAAGCTTGTTCTCCTTCGCGTAGGAGAGCTCGACGTAGCCGATCGCGCCCGGCGTCTGCTTCACCTGCCCGGAGACGCCCTCGCTCCCCTTGCCACCGACGCCGGTCGGCCAGCTGATCGACGTACCCTTGCCCGGGCCGCTCTTCCACTCCGGGCTCACGCTGCTCAGGTAGTCGGTGAAGATGAAGGTCGTGCCGCTGCCGTCGGAGCGGTGCACCACGGCGATGTCCTGCGCCGGGAGCTGCACGCCCGGGTTCTCCGCCGCGATGTTCGGATCGTTCCACTTCGTGATCCTGCCGAGGAAGATCCGCGCGAGCACCGGCCCCGTGAAGCGCAGCGGCTGCGTGACGCCGGGCAGGTTGTAGGTGATCGACACCCCGCCGAGCACCGTCGGGATGTGCAGGATCGGGCCGCCCTTCGCCTCGGCCATCTGCTGATCGGTCATCGGCGCATCCGAGGCGCCGAAGTCCACCGTCATCTCCTGGAGCTGCTTGATGCCGCCGCTCGACCCGATGGACTGATAGTTCACCTTCACGCCCGTCTTCTGGGCGTACATGTTCGCCCACTTGGAGTAGATCGGGTACGCGAAGCTCGAGCCGGCACCGGTGATGGTACCCTGGGCCGAAGCTGCCGTGTTCGCGCCGCCCTTCTGCTCGCCCCCGCAGGCCATCATCGTCGTGGCCAGCACCATCGCTGCGATCCACCGTGTCACAGGTCTCTCCGTCGTGAGTGTGTGTCGACGCGGAGGAATCTCGCCCGGCTGTGTAAAGGCCGGCCCGTTACTCTGTAACGGCCGTGTAACGGCGGCCGGCCGACAGCGCGCTCAGGCGTCGGGGAAGAACACGAGGAGCGTGGTCCCGCCCGCTCCCGTGCTCTCGGCCCGCACCCATCCGCCATGCGCCTCGGCGAGGTGCCTGACGATGGAGAGCCCGAGGCCCGTGCCGCCCATCGCGCGCGACCGGGAGGCGTCCACGCGGTAGAAGCGCTCGAAGATCCGCGGGAGGTGCTCCGGCGGGATACCGATGCCGGTGTCCGCGACCTCGAGCAGGACGCCGTCGGTGGTGCGCCGCGTGGCGATCGTGACGCGCCCCTCGTGCGTGTAGCGGACCGCGTTCTCCACCAGGTTCGCGACGATCTGCCGCAGCGCCGTCGGATCGGCGTGGACGCGCGCCGCATCGGGCGCGATCGCCATGTGGATCGCGATCCCCTTCTGCGCCGCCGCTGCACGCGCCGCCGGGATCGCCTCGTCGACGGTGGCCGCCACCTCCACCATCACCGGCTGCGGGCGCCAGCCGCCGGACTCGATGCGCGACAGGTCGAGGAGGTCGTCCACCAGCCGCTGCATGCGCGCCGCGTTCGCGCGGATCGTGTCGACGAAGCGGCGACGATCCGTCTCCGGGAGGCCGCCGTCGACGAGGGTCTCGGCGAAACCCTGGATCGCCGTCAGCGGCGTCCGCAGCTCGTGCGAGACGTTGGCGACGAAGTCGCGGCGGACGACCTCGAGCCGGCGCAGCGGCGTGAGGTCGAAGAGCGTGAGCACGCCCCCGCCGCCGACGAGGGGACGCGCGGTGATGGCGAGGGTGCGCCCGTGCACCAGCGCCTCGACGGGAGGGCGGGGCAGCCCCGCCAGCGCGTCGCCGAGCGCCTCGCGCAGCACGCGGTCGCGCGGGAGGACCGACGACGCGAACGGGGGCGGCGTGTGCAGTCCCAGCAGCGCCGCCGCGCTCGCGTTGACGCGCACGACGTCTCCGGCCGCGTTCACCGCCAGCACGCCCTCGGCGAGCGACTCGATGAGCGCGGTCATCAGCGTGTCGTGCGCCTGGAGCGCGCCGAGGCGCGCCGCCAGCTGCTCGGCCATGGACGACAGCGCCTCCGCGAGGTCGCCGACCTCGCCGGGCGCGGCGAGCTGCGGCCGCCTATCGAGTCGGCCGGCGGCGAGCGCCTGCGCGACGTCGCGCAGCTCGATGATGGGCCGCGTCACGCCGCGCGCGAAGAGCACCGCGAGGGCGAGCGCCACGAGCAGGGCGACGAGCGCGGCGACGAGCACGTCCTGCTCGGCGAGGCCGATGGTGTCCTCCAGCAGGCGCGTGTGCATGCTCACACGCGCGGTGCCCAGCGGCGCCCGCGCCGCGACGTAGAGCTCCTCGTCCCCGTTCGACGGGCTCTCCCGGCGCGAGCTGCCGATCCCCGCGCGCCGTGCCGCGATCACCTCCGGGCGCGTGCTGTGGTTCTGGAGATGCCAGATCGCCGGCGGGTCGAAGTCCGTGTCGCCGATGACGTGGCCGTCGGGATCGATGAGCGTGACACGCCGGCCCAGGAGCTGGCCGACGCTGTCCGCCAGCGAATCCGCGTTCATCCCCGGCCGCCAGAGCGAGGCGACGAGCCGCGCCTCGTTCGCCAGCTCGTCGACGGTCTGGTTCACGAGCCGCCGGTGCAGCCGGCGATCGGCGATGAGGACGAGCAGGAGGACGAGGACGGCGATGATCGTCACCGCCAGCCCGAACACGCGCTGGGCGAGCTTCACGAGCGCCTCGGCGCCTCGCCGCGCATGCGATAGCCGAAGCCGCGCACCGTCTCGATCAGGTCGCCCGCCGGGCCGAGCTTCGCGCGCAATCGCTGCACGTGCATGTCGACGGTGCGCGTCTGGATGTCGGGCGACGCTTCCCACACCGCCTCGAGGAGCTGTCCGCGCTGCTGCACGCGGCCGCGTCGCTCGGCGAGGAGGAGGAGGAGCTTGTACTCGGTCGCGGTGAGCTCGACGTCGCGATCGTCGACCGCCACGCGGTGCCGTTCCCGGTCGATGCGCATCGGCCCGATGACGATGATGTCCCCCGTCGCCGGCGGCGCCGCTCGCGCACGGCGCAGGATCGCGCCGACGCGCAGTACCAGCTCCTGCGGGCTGAACGGCTTCGTGAGGTAGTCGTCGGCGCCGAGCGAGAGTCCCCTGATGCGGTCCTGCTCCTCGCGACGCGCGGTGAGCATGAGGACGGCGATGTCGCGCGTGGCCTTGTCGGCGCGCAGGCGCTCGAGGACGTCGAAACCGGAAAGCCCGGGGAGCATGAGGTCGAGGACGACGAGCGCGGGCCGCTCGGCGGCGGCGGCGCTGAGGGCGTCGGGTCCGTTCGCGGCGGTCGACACGCGGTATCCCGCCCTGGCGAGGTGGTACGCTACCAGGGCGACGATGTCCGGCTCGTCGTCCACGACGAGGACGCGATCACCGGGAGCGGGCGTGGAAGCGGCGACCATGATCGCCGGGAAAGGTGGACGGACGCGGCCGGTTACAGAAGTCGGGCGATGTCACGATCCTGTATCGCCGGCCGCGCCGGACGCGCGACGGCTCAGTCGGCGCGGCGTGGGTGCCAGCCGAGCCGGAGGAGCTCGTCGTCCGGCATGCGATCCCAGTCCGCCGGGAATTTCCAGAGCCGGTGGAAGCCGTGCTCGAAGAAGAAGATGAGGTAGCTGCGTCCGCGTGCGCCGGCCACGCCGTCGGCCGGCCGCTCCTCGACCACGAGGCGCGCCTGCGTCTCGGGGTCGACGAGGTACCGCGGCCCCCGCACGCGGGTCCGTGGGCGCCACCGATGGGCGACAGGATCGGGAAATCCGGCGACAGGAAAGGCAGTCATCCTGTCGATCAGGAAGGCAAGATCGTTGCCGTCGACCCACGAACCGCGCCAGGTGCCGTACCGACAGTGAGTTACGGCACCTGACGAGGAGCGCCTGCTACTTCGCCACGCCGAAGGCGAAGACCGTCCGGGACCGGTACGTCTGACCCGGCCGGAGGATGGTGCTCGGGAAGTTCGGGTGGTTGGGCGAGTCGGGGTAGTGCTGCGTCTCGAGGCAGAAGGCGCCGCGGTGCTCGTAGACGTGCCCGGACTTCCCGGCGAAGCTGCCGTTCAGGAAGTTGCCCGTGTAGAACTGGACGCCCGGCTCCGTCGTGTAGACGTCGAGCGTCCGGCCCGTGGTCGGCTCGTAGACGTGCGCGGCGTGCGTGAGCCCCGCGCCCATGCGGTCGAGGACGAAGTTGTGGTCGTAGCCGCCCGCGAACTTGAGCTGCTGATTCGGCTCGTTGATGCGCGCGCCGATCGCCGTCGGATGGCGGAAGTCGAAGGGCGTGCCGGCCACCGGCGCGATCTCCCCCGTCGGGATGAGCGTCGAGTCCACCGGCGTGTAGTGGCTCGCCTCGATCTGCATCTCGTGCTCGAGGACGTTCCCCTGCCCCTCGCCCTTCAGGTTGAAGTACGAGTGGTTGGTCAGGTTGATCGGCGTCGGCTTGTCCGTCGTCGCCTCGTAGTCGATCACGAGCTCGTTCCGGTCGTTGAGCGTGTAGGTGACCTTCACGTTCAGGTTGCCCGGATAGCCCTGGTCGCCGTCGGGGCTCAGGTGGGTGAAGACGAGCCCCTGGCCCTCCCTGTTCTCGAACGGCTGCACGTGCCAGACGACCTTGTCGAAGCCGCGGATGCCGCCGTGCAGGCTGTTCGGCCCGTCGTTGATCGGCACGTGGTACGTGGTGCCGTCGATGGTGAAGGTGCCGCGCGCGATGCGATTGCCGTAGCGGCCGATGATCGCGCCGAAGTACGGCGAGTCCTTCACGTAGCCAGCGAGATCGTCGAAGCCGAGGACGACGTCGTCGAAGTTGCCGTTGCGATCGGGGACGCGCAGCGACTGGATGATGCCGCCGTAGCTCATCGCGCGCACGCGCATGCCGTGCGCGTTCGTCAGGGTGTAGATCTCCACGGGCTCTCCCGTCGGCGCGGTGCCGAACGAGGCGTGGGTGATGCCGGGGCGGGCCGTCGCCGCCTCGGCGCCCGGCGCGGCCGAGCCATGCGAAGCGCAGCTCACGGCCGCGAGGAAGCTGGCGGCCGCCAGCAGTGCGGCCGCGGGTCGGTGTATCGGCATGACGGTTCTCTCTCCAAACGGTTCGCCTGCGCGGTCACGGACGGAGCACCTCGTCCAGGCCCACATCGATGTACTGCCCGCCGCTGACCTGGTGCGCGTGCACGGCGAGCGTGTTCGCGCCCGGATGCAGGTAGCGGCGCGCCGCCGCGTCCAGCGGCACTTCCACGTACGACTTCGTGTACCCGGGGAAACTGCCGACGAGGTGCCCGTTCAGGTAGACCTCGGCGGTGTCGTCGTGGTAGATCCGGAGGTACGGGCGGACGAGCGCGTGGGTCGGCAGCTCGATCGTGCGGCGCAGCCAGATGTCCGACCCCTCCCACGGCGTGCGCACGAACGCGTCCTCGGTGGCCGGGCTCCCGAAGCCGCCGTAGCCCAGCTTCCAGGTGGAATCGGCGAAACCGGCCTCCGTCCAGCCGGTGTCCGGCTTCGTCATCGTGTAGCGCCACGGCTGGCCCACGTCGCCCGAGACGGGCACGACGCTGCGCACGACCGGCGGCGGCCCGTACACCGTCCGGTTCGCGGCGATCGCCGACGGCGGGAGCTTCACGATCGCCCGGTCGTAGGTCATCAGCCCGTTCACCTCGATCTCCACGTCCGTCGTCTGCGTGTAGACGGCCGCCGCGAGCCCCTGGCCGATGAGGAAGCGGAGCTGCCCGATCAGCCCGCGATACGCCGCGCCGAGCGAGTCGCGCGAGGTGAAGGTGCGGTACCCCCAGTTGTTCTTCTCCACCCAGAGGTGGCCGGTGATGGGGAGCCCGAGGCCGCCGAACTCGCCGAGCACCGACGCGCGCGTCGGCTCGAGCGGCGGCATCCCCGGCCCGGGGTAGGTGTGCATGTCCGCGACGTCGCCGACGTGCATGTCGGTCCACCCGCTGGCGTTGTCCACGAGGCGGCTCGGGTCGTAGCCCTTCAGCCAGGCGACGACCTGCCGGGTGTCGTGCTGTCCCCACCCCTCGTTGAACGGCACCCACATGACGATGCTCGGGTGGTCGCGCCGCGCGTCCACCACGTGGCGCAGCTCTTCGGCGAACTCGGTCTTCGCCGCCGGCGTGTCGTTGTCGCCGCTCGGCATGTCCTGCCAGACGAGGATGCCGAGCCGGTCGGCCCAGTAGTACCAGCGCTCCGGCTCCACCTTCACGTGCTTGCGGATCATGTCGAAGCCGAGCCGCTTCGTGGTGGCGATGTCGGAGCGGAGCGCCGCGTCGGTGGGCGCGGTGTACAGGCCGCCCGGCCACCAGCCCTGGTCGAGCGGGCCGAACTCGAACAGCGGTCTTCCGTTCAGGAAGAGCCGGTTGACGCCGGCGCTGTCGCGCGCGACGGCGATCTTCCGCATCCCCGCGTAGCTGTCCACCGCGTCGCCCGTGGAGAGCGCGACGTGGAGCGTGTAGAGGAAGGGCCGGTCGGGGGACCAGAGCTTCGCGCGCGGGATGCGTACGACGAGCGTGTCGCCGACCGCGCCCTCCGCGCTGCCCACCGTGCGGCTTCCGTCACGCGCCGTCACACGCACGCGGGTGCCCGCGGGCGCGCCGTCCGCCGTCGTCGCGACGCGGAGCGCGCCCGCGTCCACGTCAGGCACGATGAGCAGGTGCGTGATGTGCGCCGCCGGGACGGGCTCCAGCCACACCGTCTGCCAGATCCCCGACACCGCCGTGTACCAGATCGAGTGCGGGTGCTGCACCTGCTTCCCGCGCGGCTGCGGCCCCTTGTTCGTCGGGTCCCACACCCCGACGACGAGCTCCTGGTCGCCGCCGCCGCGCAACGCGTCGGTGACGTCCACGGTGAAGGGATCGTAGCCGCCGCGGTGCTCGCCCACCCGCTGGCCGTTCACGAACACCTGCGCGTCCCAGTCCACCGCGCCGAAGTGCAGGAGCAGCCGTCCGCCGGCGGGCAGGCGCGGCGCGCGGAAGGTGCGGCGGTACCAGAGGCGCTGGGTCTCGGTGAGGGGGCGCGCGACGCCGCCGAGCTGCGACTCGAGGGGGAAGGGCACGACGATCGTGCCGTCCCATGAGGTGGGCGCGGCGGCGCCGCTGTCGCGGATGGCGTACTGCCAGCGGCCGTTGAGGTTCTGCCAGGCGCGCCGCGTCATCTGCGGGCGCGGGTACTCGGGGAGCGGATGCGCGGGATTCACGTCGCGCGCCCACCGGGTGTGGAGGTGGGTGGCGGGCGCGGTGGTGGACTCGTTTGGCTGCTGCGCGCGCCCGACGCCGGCGAGCATCGGGACCGCCGCCGCGGCGGCGAGGGCGAGCGAGCATATCCGAACGCGGGAGATCATGGCTGGTCGTCGGGGATGATGAGTTCCGTGAGGCCGGAGACGGCGGGACGGTCGTGCTCGAACACGACGCGCACTCGGCGCGTGCGCACCGGGTCGATGCGCACGGTGTTCATCGCCGAGGCGAGGGGGACGATGGGGAGCTGCGAGCGGACACGCGCGTCGGCCCACGCGCTCCCCGTCCAGTACTGGACGGTGTAGCGCTTCGGCGCCTTCACGCCGCGCCCGTCCGCCCACAGGAAGAGCTCGAGCGTGCGCACCGCCTTCGGCGCGCCGAAGTCGACCTCCACCCAGTCGCTGGCGTTGGGCGAGCCGTAGGCGGTCCAGCGGTTGCGCGAGTAGTGCGTGAAGGCGATGCGGAGGTCGTTCACCTCCTGCACGCGGTCGGTCGCCCCGGTGAACGACGCGGACACCTTCGGATAGCCGCTGTCGCTGGCGTTGAACGCGAGATCGTGCGGCGCGGCGGTGGGCTCCGGCAGCGGCAGGCGCGCGTGCGACCACGCCTCCAGCTCGGTGAGCCCGCTGTACGCGCCGGGCGCGTGGGTCAGGATCACGCGCAGCTTCCGCGTCGTGAGGCGCGGGAACGTCGCGGTGTTCGCGCGATGGCCTGTCGGCGTCGCGGGCACGTGCCGCTGTCCCGGCACGGTCGCCCACCGCGCGCCGGTCCACCGCTCCAGCTCGTAGCGCGCCGGCGCGCGCACGCGCGAGCCGGGGCCGTCGTCCACGAAGTAGAGCGCGAGTTGCTCGACGGGGAGCGCGACGCCGAAGTCCAGCGTCAGCGTGTCGCGCCGGTTGGGCGAGCCGACCGCCGTCCATCGATTGGGCGGCGAGGCCATGTACCAGCGGCTGCCGTCGACGGCGTAGAAGGGCGGGTTCTCCGGCGCGCTGTAGGAGGCGTTGAGCCAGGGGTACGCGCCGCGGCCGTTGTTCACCGCGAGGTTGGATGGACGGTCGATGTGTGCCGGGACGCGCGCCGGCCCGAGCCAGGCGACGATGCGGCCGAGGGTCGGTCGGCGCGCGATCACGCGGCCGTCGGCGACGATGGCGAGCCCGTGTCCGCGATGATAGCGGGTGCCGTCGCGGTCCCAGGTGATCGAGAGGTCGTGGCCGTGGTACGAGACGCCGTCCAGGGCGAACCAGGCCCAATCGTCTGGCGCGAGCGGGTTCACCTCCACGCTGTCGTCGGCGCGCGGGCGGAGACCGGCGATGCCGGTGATCACGAGGTCGATGTAGCCGGAGTGGAAGTAGTGCTCGCTGTGATAGTAGGTGTTATGCCCCGCCCACGAGCCGTCGTCGGGGTTCGCCGCTTCGGCGATGTAAAGATGTCCGTCCCAGCGCTGCGTGCGCGTGTACGTCCGCAGCAGCGTCATCCAGTCGCGCTTCGTCACGTACGACTGGTGATAGTCGTTCAGGAGGTTGGCCATCGCCTCCAGCGTCTGCGTGGTGGCGTAGGGCCAGGAGTTGCCGCTCCACCAGCAGCAGGTCGGCGAGACGTAGAAGAGGGGATCGTGCCGCTCCGTCGTGGTGGGCCCGTAGGGCGCGGCGAAGTACGCCGTGTCCATGAGGAAGCGCCACGCCGCCTCGTAGCCGGAGTCGGGGAGCTCGAACTGCCAGGGGACGAAGCCGATCTCCTCGCGGCCGTGCGGGTTGCCGGCGTACTTCCCCGTCTCGTAGGTGCGCGTGCCCGCGCGTATGCCGCCCTGCTCGTCGTGCGCGAACTGCTCGAGGAAGAACTGTCGCCGCGGATCCCACAGCTCCCGCTGCACGCGCGCCTTGAGCGCGGCGGCGCGTCCGGCGAAGAGCCGCGCCGTCGCCGAGTCGCCGACCAGCGCCGCGGCCCGCGAGATCGCGCGCTCGTCGGCGAACAGGTAGCTGTTGAGCGTCGGCCGGTAGCCGTCGCCCCCATCGAACGGCTGCGCCGTCTGGCGGCTGTCGATGTTGAACTCCATCCCATCGTGCATGCCGTCCCAGTGGAACATGCCGGCGGTGGAGTCGAAGTGCTCACGCACCCAGCCGTCGTACTGCCGCTCCATGTACGGCAGCATGCGCGCGATGAAGCGCCGGTCGCCGTTGACGAGATAGGTCGCCCACATCGCGTCGCCGTACCAGTTGCTGTAGCTCCGCGGCTGCGCGCCCGGCGTGTCGAACCAGTAGCGCGCGAAGTCGTCGACGATGCGCCGGTCCCTCAGCCAGCGCACCTCGTAGAACTGGTGCCCGAGCGGGCAGCTGATCGAGCCGTACGCGCCCGACCAGAAGGGGCGGTCGATGAACTCGCTGAAGGTGTAGCCGCTCTCCGGGGACCCGTAGGTGAGGTGCTTCGTGACGAGCGCCCACCGATAGTAGTAGGTCGCGTCGATCGCCGTGTCGGGCGAGTCGAAGAGCGGGACGTGCGCCGCGTACCAGGTCCAGTCGCGGTTGTCGAGCCAGGAGTAGTGCGGGAAGCGGAGGCTGTCGGCCGGGGCGGGGGTCGCGGGACCTGCCTGGGCGGGCAGGCGGCCCGGCGCCGCGAGCAGGAGCAGCATCGCCAGAGCAGCGGGAGATCGCATCTGGGGGGACGCTACGCCGTATTGAGGGGCCATGCAAGGGAGGCGGGACGCGGGACGCGGGCATCCCGGGCCACTACCGCCGTGCGTCGCGTTCCTCCGTCGGGCTCGCATCACACGACGGGGGACACGAATGAACACGGATGCGGTGCGGATCGGCGAGGATCGTCCCGCTGGGCGCGAGAGGTCCTCACGCCCAGCGGCCGGTCCGGGTCCCGGCTGCCTCACCGCCGCCCCCATTCGCGCCGATTCGCACGACGTTCCGTTCGATTCGCGCCTGCGCTTTGTAGCTGGCCGGGTCGAGGGGCCAGCGGCGGCGCGAGGCAGCCCCGACGCACGGCGAGAGGAACGTCGCGGGACGAGGGAGCCGCGCGCGCCGCGCGTCCCTCGTCCCGCGTCCCCCGCTCAGTCCTTGCTCACGATGTACATCGCCGCGCCGTGCGCGGGCACCTCGGCGCTCAGCGCGTCGCGGATCGTGCTGTCGCTGTGCGCCCAGAGATCGCGCACCTTGTACTCGTCGTCGTGCGACAGCCCCAGCTCCGCGGGCGTCACGCTGATCGTCGCCGGCGTCTCCGCGCGGTTCAGCAGCACCACGGCCTTCGCGCCGTTCGACATCGGCTTCTCCCAGACCTGCTGGTCGCCGGCGCGCACGCGGAAGCCCTGCTCGCCGCCCCAGTCCTGGTCCACCGCGATCACGTCGCGATTCTCGAGGATCTCGCGCGTCGCGGCGCTCATGCTCCGGATGTCGTTCCCCGCGATGAGCGGCGCGTTGAGGAGCGCCCAGAGGCTGAAGTGCGCGCGGTACTCGGTGTCGGTCATGTGGCCGTTCCCGACCTCGAGCATGTCGGGATCGTTCCACCCGTTCGGCCCGGAGTACTTCACGATCGGCACCTGCTTGTCGAGGAGCGTCATGACCGACTTCCAGTTGTCCTGGATGTCGCCGGTGGTGCGCCAGAGGTCCCCGCCGACGGACCGCCCCCACGTCCACGGATGGTCCGTCCCCCACTCGCACAGGCTGAAGACGATCGGGCGCCCCGTGGCCTTCAGCGCGTCGCCCATCGCGCGGTAGCGCTCGATCTCGGGCCGGTGGAGGTTGTTGCAGTTGTCGTACTTCAGGTAGTCCACGCCCCACTCGGCGAACTTCCGCGCGTCCGCCTGCTCGTGGTCGAGGCTGGCGGGCAGCCCCTGGCAGGTCTTCGTGCCGGCGGAGGAGTAGATCCCGAGCTTGAGCCCCTTCGAGTGCACGTAGTCCGCGAGCGCCTTGATGCCGTGCGAGAAGCGCACCGGGTCGGGCTGGAGGTCGCCATTCGCGTCGCGCTGCGGGGCCATCCAGCAGTCGTCGATGTTCACGTACTCGTAGCCGGCGTCCTTCATCCCCGTCCGCACCATGGCGTCGGCGGTCTCGCGGATCAGGTTCTCGTCGATGTGGCAGCCGAACCTGTTCCAGCTGTTCCACCCCATCGGCGGCGTGGGCGCGAGCCCGTGCGGGGCGGAGACGGTGCGGATGCCCAGTCGGGCGCAGCCGACGACGAGGAGAGCGAGCAGCGCGCCCGAGCAGAGCGCGCGAAGCGGTGAGGAAGTGCGCATGGGGTATGGCGAGCCGGTTGGAGGTCAGCTCACGCCAGCGTCGACGTGATGCCCGGGAGAAGCTGCCTCTCCCGGGCGTTCGCGGGAAGGGTCGTCAGGCGACGGCGGCGGGCGCGGCGGCCGGGGCGCGCTTCGCGGGCGTCGGCCGCTTGGCGAGCGCCTGCTGGATCACCGCGCGCGCCGCGGCGAGCTCCTCGCCGACGAGCTCGAGCCGCGGCGGGCGCACGGTCACGCTGCCGCGGCCGACCTCCGCCTGCACGAGCTTGATGAGCTGGACGAACTTCGGCACGGTGTCGAGCCGGAGGAGCGGCAGGAACCATTCGTACAGGGCCCGCGCCTCCTCCCACTTCCCCGCCGTGGCCAGCTCGAACAGCCGCACGCTCTCCACCGGAAAGGCGTTCACGAGGCCGGCGACCCAGCCCTTCGCCCCCATCGGGATGCTCTCGAGGATCGCGTCGTCCATCCCGGCGAGCACGGTGAGGCGGTCGCCCACGCGCTCGTGGATCGCCGTCACGCGCCGCACGTCGCCGCTCGATTCCTTCACGGCGTGCAGGTTGGCGTGGCGCGCGGCGAGCTCCTCGAGCTGGGCCGGCGACACGTCGGTGCCGTAGGCGACGGGGTTGTTGTACAGCATGCACGAGAGCCCGGTCGCCGCGATGATCGCGTCGAAGTGGGCCAGCGTCTCGCGCGCGTCGCTGCGGTACACGTACGCCGGGAGCACCATCAGGCCGTCCGCGCCGACGGCGGCGGCTCGTTTGGCGAGGGACACGCCCTCACTCGTGCTCAGGCAGGCGACGCCGGCGACGATCGGCACGCGCGCGCCGACCGTTCGCTTGCACGTCGCGAGGATCTCCAGCTTCTCCTCGAAGGCGAGCGTCTGGGACTCGCCCAGCGAGCCGAGGGCGACGATGCCGCGGCAGCCGCTGTCGACGAGCCACTGGACGTGCCGGGCGAGGGCGTCGTGATCGACCGACAGGTCGGCATGGAAGGGCGTGGTGATCGCCGGCAGCACCCCGGCCCACTGTCGCTGATTCATCGTGAGGCGTCTCCTGAGTCGGGCGGCGCGGCGGCAGGCGCGGCGTCCGCCAGTAATGTAGAAAGCAGCACCGGCTCGACGGGGGAGCGGACGGTGTCCGGCGCCCAGCCGTAGAGATGGTGGAGTGCGGCGCCGCAGATGCGCCCCTGACAGGGGCCCATGCCGCAGCGGGTGTACAGCTTGGCCTGGCGAATGGACCATCCAGGCGAGAGGGCGCCGAGCGGGACGTCCTCGCACCGGCAGACGATCGTGTCCGGCTCGGCGAGGGTCTTCAGCGCCGGACGGAGCGCGAACGCCTGCGTGAGTCGTGCCGCCGCGCGCTGCGCCGCGGCGCGGCGCGCGCCGAGGGGCAGCGCGTCCTGCGGACGCCCGGCGGCGCAGAGGCCGGCGACCTCGCCTTCCAGCAGCGCGAGCTCGACCCCGCCGATGCCCGTCGGCTCGCCGGCGCAGAAGACGTCCTCCACGCTCGTCGCCTGACGAGCGTCCACGACCACGGCGCCGTCGGCGACCTCGCACCCCAGCAGCCGCGCCAGCTCCGTGTTCGGCACGAGGCCGAACGCGGCGCAGAGCACGTCGCAGTCGTACTCGCGCGTCGTGCGGCCGTCGGTGAGCGTCACCCGGCGCACGCGGTCGGCGCCGTCGGCGCGCGTCACCCAGGTGCCGGTGCGGTAGCGCGTGCGGGCGAACGCCGCGCGGTAGCGCGCCGCCTGGAGGAGGGTGCCCGGCCGGGCGACGAGCCGCGCCGCGAACGACGCCACGGCGCCGCCGGCGGCCTGCTCGGCGACGACTGCGACGCGGGCGCCGGCGCCGGCGAGCGCCGCGGCCACCGGGAGGAGCAGCGGCCCCGAGCCGGCGATGACGACGCGCTTGCCGCCGAACGAGGCGCCGCTCTTGAGCAGCGCCTGCGCGCCGCCCACCCCGACCACGCCGGGCAGCGTCCAGCCGGGGAAGGGGAGGAAGAGCTCGCGCGCGCCGGTGGCGATGACGAGCCGCCGCGCCGCGACGACGAGCGGGCTGGAGCCGCGCTCCGCCTCCACGACGACGCCGCCGTGGGCGGGGCGCTGCACCTCCACCACCTTGGCGCCGGCGAGCAGCGTCGCGCCCGACCGCTCGAAGCGCGCGAGCCACGGGCGCGCCGCGTCCGGCGCGGGTGCGCCGGGCCGATGGCGCCAGATCTGCCCCCCGGCCTGGAGTCCCTCGTCGAGCACGGCGACGCGCGCGCCGCTCCCGGCGGCGCGCACCGCGGCGGCGATGCCGGCGGGGCCGGCGCCGACGACGGCGACATCCACGTCGAGGCGCTCGATCGTCATCGCGCGCGCGCCTCCGCGTCCGCGGTGGCGATCTCCATCCCGTTCGCCACCGGCACGATGCAGGCGCGCCGGTGGGGGACCCCGTCGATGGTGACGCGGCACTCGTAGCAGACGCCCATCCCGCAGACGGGGCCGCGCGGCGCGCCCGTCACCGAGCGCCGGAAGACGTCGATGCCGAGGTCGAGCAGCGCGGCGGCGACGGTGATCCCGGCGGGGACGCGGGCGCGGCGCCCATCGGCGATGATCTCGACGGTGTCGCTCATGCGGCCGGCGACGGTTCGGCGTGGGCGAGGACGCGGGTCGGCGCGAAGGGCGCGGCGTCGATCGCGGTGGGACGGCCGGCGACGAGGTCGGCGACGAGCGCGCCCGTGCCTAACGACGTCGTGATCCCGAGGCCCTCGTGCCCGGCGGCGACGTAGAGCCCCGGCACCGGGTCCCAGCGCCCGATGAGCGGCAGCTTGTCCGGCGTCGCCGGCCGGAACCCCGTCCACGTCCGGATCGCCGACAGGTCGGCGATCGCCGGCATGAACTGGTGCGCCCGCTCGATCATCCGGCGCAGCAGACGCGGGTTCACCGAGGGATCCCACCCCACCAGCTCGCGCGACGAGCCGATGAGCACCTGCCCCGTCGCGCGCGGCTGCACGTTGAAGGCGACCGACGCCGTCGTCATCGTGTGCGCGCTCGCCAGGTACCCTAGCTCGACGATCTGGTGATGGCAGAAGCCGTGGTCCCGGTCGGTGATGACCAGGTGCCCCTTGCGCGGCACGATCGGCAGCTCCGGGGTGAGGCGCGGGGCGGCGGCGCCGGCGGCGTTCACCACGACCTCCGCCCGCAGCACCTCGCCGCCGCAGTGCACCGCGTGCGCGTCGATGCGCTCCACCGGGCAGTGCTCGCGCACCGTCGCGCCGTAGCCGCGCGCGACGTCGAGCAGCCAGAGCGCCGCCGCGGGCGGATACACGACGGAGTCCGACGGCACGCGCAGCCCGCCGGCGAGGCCGCGCCGCAGGTTGGGCTCGGCCGCACGCACCTCCTCCGCGCCGAGGATCTCCGTGGCGATCCCCGCCTCCGCGTACAGGCGCTGCTTCGCCCGCACCGCCTCGAGCTGCTCGGCGTCCTCGGCGACCCACAGCGTCCCCGACGCCTCGCGCTCCACGCGGCGCGGCAGCGAGCGCGCCGCCTCGTTCCACAGGCGCTCGGAGTACGCCGTCAGCGCGAGCTGCTCCGGGGAGTCGTCCATGACGACGACGTGGCCCATCCCCGCCGCCGTCGTCCCGCCCGCCGCATAACGAGAATCGAGCACCGCGACGCGCAGCCCGTCGCGGGCGAGCGCTGCCGCGCAGGCCGCCCCGACGATCCCCGCGCCGACGACGATCGCGTCCGCGTTCACGCGCCGATGAACCCCGTCCGGAACGGATCGGCCGGATCGAAGCGCAGGATCGCGTCGCCCGTGATGTACGCGTTCCCCCGGATGTGCGGGATCAGGTCGCCGGCGAGCCCCGACGTCAGCCAGCCGGTGAACATGCTCCCCGTCACGCTCTCCTGCCGGAACGGCTCGTCGAGCTTCAGCTCCCCGCGCGCGTGCAGCACCGCCATCTTCGCCGAGGTGCCCGTGCCGCAGGGGGAGCGGTCGTACTCGCCGCCGGAACAGAGGACGAAGTTGCGGCAGTCGGCGTCCGGCCGGCCGGCGACGGCGGAGATCTCGATGTGGTCGATGTCGGCGCCGTGCGCGCCGGTGATCCCGCGGGCGCGCAGCGCGTCCTGGATCGCGCGCGTGAGCCGCGTGAGCGCGTCGGCGTTGTCGAGGCTCACGCGCACGCCGTCCAGCTCCGTGATGAAGAACCAGTTGCCGCCGTAGGCGATGTCGCCGACGACCTCGCCCACGTTCGGCACCTCCACCCGCACGTTGCGGCGATGGCAGTAGGCGGGGACGTTCTCGATCGTCACCGCGCCCTCCTCGTCGAGCTCCGCCGACACCGTGCCCACCGGCGTGTCGAAGCGCCAGACGCCGGGGCCGATGCGCCCGAGGTACTCCAGCGTCCGCACCACGCCGATGAGGCCATGGCCGCACATGCCGAGGTACGTCTCGTTGTTGAAGAAGATGATGCCGGTGACGGAGCCCACCTCGACGGCCGGCGTGAGCAGCGCGCCGACGATCGCCGCGTGCCCCCGGGGCTCGCAGACGACGGCGCGGCGCAGGTGGTCGAGCCGCGTGCGCATGTCGTCGCGCCGCTCCGCCATCGTCGCCCCCTGCGGCGGCGGGAAGCCGTCCACGATCACCCGCGTCGGCTCCCCCTCCGTGTGCGAGTCGATCACGTGCATCGACTCGGGCACCTGCTCGTTGGCAGCGAGGACGCCGTCGTCGGCGGCGACGCGCGACGCGTCCCGCGTCCCGCGTCCCGCCATCACGGGTTCACCTGCACCGTCTTGATCTCCGTGTAGAACTCGCGCGCCGCCGGTCCCTGCTCGCGGCTGCCGGAGCTCGAGCCCTTCATGCCGCCGAAGGGCGCGTGCGGATCCACCCCCGTCGTGTCGCCGTTCACGCGCACGAGGCCGACCTCGATGCGATGCACGTAGCGGAGCACGTCGCGGAGGTCGTGCGTGAACAGCGAGGCGCTGAGGCCGTACGGCGTCTGGTTGGCGAGGGCGAGCGCGTGCTCCAGGTCGTCGGCGACGAAGGCGGCGAGCACCGGGCCGAAGAGCTCGCGCTGCGCGAGCACCGAATCGGGCGCCGCGCCGCGCAGCACCGTCGGCGGGAGGAAGAAGCCGTTCGCGAACTCCGGCGTGGCCGGCACCTTCCCCTCGTACACGGGCTCCGCGCCGCACTCGGCCAGCACGCGGCGGATCGACTGCCGCGTCTCGTCGTTGATCACCGGCCCCACGGCGGCGGCGGCGTCCGTCACGGGCCCGAGCGGCAGCGCGTCGATCTGCTTGCGCAGCTCCGCGAAGAACGCCGCCTCGACCTCCTTCGCCACGATCACGCGGCTCGTCGCGGTGCACTTCTGGCCGGCGTAGCGCATCGCGCCCGCAGCGGTGAGCACCGCCGCCTGCCGCAGGTCGGCGTCGGGCATGACGATCGCCACGTTCTTGCCGCCCATCTCCGTCTGGTAGCGGATGTTGCGCGCCGCCGCCGTCGCCGCGACCAGCGCGCCGACCTTCCCCGAGCCGGTGAAGCTCACGGCCTTCACCTCGGGGGCGCGCAGGAGCGCGTCGCCGATGACGGCGCCGCTCCCGAGGAGGACGTTGAACACCCCGGCGGGGAGGCCGGCCTGCGCCGCGGTCTCGGCGAGGAGGACCGCCATGTGCGCCGCCGCCTCGGCGGGCTTCAGCACGACCGTGTTGCCGAAGGCGAGCGCGGGCGCCGCCTTCCAGAGGGGGATCGCCGCCGGGAAGTTCCACGGCGTGATGAGGGCGACGACGCCGAGCGGCTCGCGCAGCGTGAACTGCAGCGCGCCGGGGGCCTGCGCCGGGATCACCTCGCCGATCTCCCGCACCGCCTCGCCGGCGTAGTAGCGGAGGATCGTTATGCAGCGGCCGACCTCGCCCCGCGATTCGCCGATCGGCTTCCCGACCTCGCGCGCCATGGCCTGCGCGAGCTCCTCCTGCCGCGCGGCGATGGCCGCGGCCCACTTGTACAGGTGCTCCGCGCGCGCGGGACCGGTCAGCGCCCGCCACGCCGGCCACGCACCGGCGGCCGCCGCGACCGCGGCCTGCACGTCGGCCGACGCTCCCGCCGGCACGTGGGCGACGACGTCGCGCGCGTCGGAGGGGTTCACGTCGTCGAGCCAGCGGTCGGAGGCGCTCGCCTGCCAGTCGCCGGCGATGAAGTGGCGGAGCTGCGGTGCGGCTGCGGTCATGTGCGGTTCTTGGTCCTGTGTATGGCGGTCACTCCGGCCCGGTGGTCGCGGAGGAAGTCGACGAGCTGCCGGCCGGCGCCGGTGATGTGCTGCTCGAGCAGCTGGATGGCCCGGGGCGCGTCGTGCCGCCGGACGGCGGCGAGGATCGCCCGATGCTCCTTCACCGCGCGGCTCTGGCCGTGGGTGAGCGCGAGCTGCATTCGAAGATACCGGTCGGCCTGCTGGTGCAGGCGCTGGGCGATCCCCAGGGTGATCGGACGCTCGGCGGCGGAATAGAGCGTCGAGTGGAACTGCCAGTTCAGCTCCCCCCAGTTGCCGACGTCCGCCGAGTCGAGCGCCCGGTCGTAGCCGTCGAGGATGGCCTCGGCGCGGGCGAGGTCGGCGGGGGCGAGCTTCGGCAGGGCGCGGCGGAGCAGGTCGGGCTCGATCTCGGCGCGCAGCGAGAACACCTCGTCGATGTCCTCGAGCGAGAGGGAGGAGACGACCGCGCCGCGATGCGGGGAGAAGGTGACGAGCCCCTCCGCCTCGAGCTGCCGCAGCGCCTCGCGGATGGGGATGCGGCTGACGCCGAGCGCCTCGGCGATGGCATCCTGGCGCAGCGGCTCGCCCTCCGGGTAGACGCCGTGCAGGATGCGCTCGCGCATGGCCTCGAGAGTCATGCTCGCGACGGTGCGTCGCGGCATCGGCCCGCCCGGCACCTGCTCGGTCCCGGCCACGGCGAGCGCGGCGAGGCCGTCGGCGCGAGCGGGGGTGGAGGCGGCGGTGCGGGGAGGCATGCGCGGGGGGACGGGAGGGGAAGGAGCCCGGGAGGCCGTTATTGGATACAATATCCACCCCGCCAGGGATCGCGGCAAGTAGGAGAGTTCCCCACTCCGCAGGCCTCGTCCCTCGTCCCTCGTAGCCCCGCCTCCCGCCTCCCGCCTCCCGCCTCCCGCCTCCCGCATCACACCACCAGCAGCTCCCTCTGATACTCCCGCGGCGTCACGTCCAGCCCGTCCGCCCGCGCGTGCGCGTTCACTTCCGTTCGGATCCCGATCTCCCCCGGGATGTAGATCCCCGGCTCGATCGAGAACCCCACCCCCGGCACGATCCGCCGCCGGTCGTAGCTCTCCGTGTCGTCCAGCGTCGGCCCGTACCCGTGCAGCCCCACGCGGTCGATCGAGTGCCCCGTCCGGCACGCGATCCGGTCGCCGTACCCCGCCCCGACGATCACCTCCCGCGACGCCGCGTCCGCTTCCGCCCCGTACACCGGCTCGTGGGCGCGCAGCCGCTCGTCGAGGAGCGTGATCGCCGCGTCGCGCGCGCCGGCGACCACCCGCCACAGCTCCCGCGCGCGCTCGCTCGGCGTCCCGATCGCCGCCATCCACGTCTGGTCGGCGTAGATGCCGTCCGGCTCCTTCGCCCAGAGGTCCAGCAGGAGGAGCCGCCCGCCGACGATCTCCGCAGACGCCTCGGCCGTCGGCTCGTAGTGGATGCGCGCCGCGTTCGCGCCGAACGACACGCTGGGATTCGAGTCCGTCACGAGCCCCGCGCGGTCGAACGACTCGAGCACCCAGCGCATCAGCTCGAACTCCGTGATCGGCCGGTCGTCGCGCGCGCGCGTCCCCGCCATCGCCAGCGCCTCGCGCGCGATCGCCGCCACCTGCTCGGCGGCGCGCAGATGGCTGCGCAGGTCCGCCTCGCTCCACGCCGAGCAGCAGCGCGTCACCAGCTCCGCCGACGAGACCACCGAAGCGCCCTGCTGGCGCACGAAGTCCATCGTGCCCGCGGGGACGTAGTCGCCGTACGGGACCGCGCCCCCTGGCGAGTACTCCATCGCGATCGTGCGTCCGCGCACCAGCGGCGCCAGCTCCTCGGCGAGCCGGTCCCGCTGCACCCAGACGCGCTTCGGCCAGCGCGACGGCCAGTCGCGCCACAGCTCCGCGTCGATCGCGTGGATCACCGCCGTCGGCGCGCCCGCGCGGGGGATGAACAGGTACTGGCGTCGCGAGCCGACGATCTCGGCGCCGGCGACGGCGGCCATGATCGGGTTCATCGCGCGAAAGTCGAACAGCAGCCAGCCGTCCACGGGTTCGGCCAGGTCGGCCATGACCTGCTGGATGGCGGCGAGGCGTTGCGCGTCGAGCATGTCAGCGGCCTCCCGCCGGCAGGTTGGTCAGCAGATAGCGCGTGAGCAACGAATAGATGTGCAGCGTCGTCCCCGCCCCCTCGCAGATGCAGTGCGTGCGGTTCGGGTAGACCATCAGGTCGAATTGCTTGTCGAGCGCGACGAGCCGGTTCACGAGCCGCTCCGTCCCCTGGTAGTGCACGTTGTCGTCGCCCGACCCGTGGACGATGAGGAGCTTCCCGCGCAGCCCCTCGGCGAAGTTGATCGGCGATCCGCGGCGATACCCGTCCGGGTTCTCCTGCGGCAGCCCCATGTAGCGTTCCTGATAGATGGTGTCGTAGAGGCGCTGGTCGGCGACCGGCGCCACCGCCATCCCCACGTCGAACACGTCGGGGTGGCGGAACATCGCGTTGAGCGTGTTCGAGCCGCCGCCGCTCCACCCCCAGATCGCCACGCGCGTCGAATCGAGATACGGGCGCGTGCGCGTGAGCACGCGCACGGCGTCCGCCTGCTCCTGGCTCGACAGCGGGCCGACGGAGCCGTAGACCACCTTGCGCCACGCGCGCCCCTTCGGCGCCGGCGTGCCGCGGTTGTCGACGCTGAGGACCACGTAGCCCTGGTCGGCCAGCATGCGGTGCCAGAGCATCCCCACGCCGCCCCAGCGGTCGAGCACCGTCTGGCCGGCCGGCTCGCCGTAGACCTGCACGAGGATCGGGTACTTCCTCGCCGGATCGAAGTCGCGCGGGCGGAGCATCCAGCCGTCGAGCGTCGCGCTGTCGGGGAGCGTCACGCGGAAGAACTCGACCGGCGGATGGAGCAGCGGCGCGGCGGCGGCGCGCAGGGCGTCGTCGTGCGCCAGCGCGCGCACGGCGACGTCGCGCGGCAGGGAGACGAGGTCGATCGTGGGCGGCACGTCGAAGCGCGAATGGCCGTGGAACGCCCACCGCGCGTTTGGCGACAGGTCGTAGTCGTTCCAGCCCTCGTCGGCGGCCGACGTCACGCGCTGCGGCGGGCCGGGCGCGCGCAGGGAGACGCGGTAGAGATACTTCTGCGTCGCGTTCTCCGGCGACGCCGCGATGTAGAGCCAGCCGCCCGGCTCGTCCACCGCCTCGATGCTCATGACGTCGTACGCGCCGGGCGTGAGGAGCCGCACGCCGCCGTCGCGCGAGACGGCGTACGCGTGGCGCCAGCCATCGCGCTCGCTGAGCCACAGGAGATCCTTCCCGCCGTTCAGCCACTGGAACGAGTCCATCACGTCCACCCACGCGCTGTCGCGGTCGGTGAACATGGTGCGCGCGCGACCCGACGCCGCGTCCACGAGCATCACGTCGTCGCGGTTCTGCGCCCGGTTCATGCGCTGGAGGACGAGCGTGCGCGCGTCCACCCACTCCATGCGCGGGATGTAGTGCTGCCGCGGATCGCCCTCGACCTGCACCCACGTCACCGCGCCGCCGCTCGCCGGCACGACGCCGATGCGCACCGCGGAGTTCGTCGTTCCCGCCTTCGGGTACTGCACCGGCTTCGTGAAGGGATAGAGCGAGTCCGTGTCGTCGATGAGCAGGAAGTCGCGGATCCCCGACATGTCGAACTGCCAGAAGGCGATCGCGCGCCCGTCGGGCGCCCAGCGGAAGGCGTCGCGCAGGTCGAACTCCTCCTCGTACACCCAGTCGGTCATGCCGTTGACGAGGGTGTGCGAGGCGTCGTGCGTCAGCCGCGTGATCCGGGCGTCGTCCAGCCGCTCGACGTAGATGTCGCCGGCGCGCACGTACGCCACGCGACCACCGTCGGGGGAGAACTTGGCGAACATGAGCGACGACGCGGGCGCGTCGCCGCCGAGCTTCGTCAGGCGACCGCTCGCGAGATCGAGCACCCAGTAGTCGCCGCGCGTGTTCTGCCGCCAGACGCGCCGCGAGTTGGTGAAGACGAGCAGCTTCTTCCCGTCGGCGGACCAGTGGTAATCATCGATCGCCAGCGGCGCCGCGGCGCCCGCGGGCTGGAGCTGCCGCGCCGCGACCTCGATGGTGCGCCGCCCGGTCGCCGCGTCGTATTCGACGATGTCCTCGCCGCCCGGCGTCTCGCGCGACGGCTCCACGGTCGTGTAGCTGTCCCCGCCGTCGAGCCAGCGTGCCGGCCCGAAGCGCTCGCCGACGAACGTCCGGCTGGCGAAGAGCCGGTGCAGCATGGAGTCGACGGGGGCGGGAAGCTGCGCCGCCGCCGTCGCCGCCGTCGCGAGCAGCAGCGCGAGGGCCGCGCCGAACGAGAGAGGGAAGAAGCGACGTCGCATGACGTGTCGGTTCCGTGTGGTGGATGGACGGAAACTATCACGCCGGGGCACCCGTCACACGGGCACCCCGGCGCACTCCCCTCACTCCTCACCAGCTCACTGACCCACCAGCCACTGCCCTTGTCGGAACTGCCCTACTGGCACGTCGGCGCGGCCGATGGCTTCGTGTCCCAGTACACCCGCGTGCCGAAATCGTCGGCGCCCTGGCGCGCGATCGCCGCGTTCAGGTTCTCCGCGTTCGCCGATGCCTCGGCCGGCGGATAGTAGAAGCGCCGCGGGACGAAGTTGACGACGGCGGCCGGACCCGCCGCGATCGTGTTCGGGATGCAGGTACGCCGCCACTCCGCCCAGGCGTTGCCGCCATCCGTGAGGAGCGCGATGTACTTCTGTCTCGCGATCTGCTTCAGGCCGTCCGTGCCGCCGACGTAGGCGATCCCCGTCTGGCCCAGGAAGGTCGCGATCTGCGCGTCGGTCACCGCCACCCCGCTCGCCGACGACCACTGCTGGATCGACGCCGTGACCGCGGAGTCGTAGTGCGCCTTCGCCGTGCCGGCCACCCCGCCGATCCCGCGCTCCGCCGCCTCGGCGAGGATGAACTGCACCTCGGCGTACGTGAGGATGTACGTCGGCAGCTTGGCCCCGTTCCCGCCGAAGAAGCCGTACGCCGTGGCGCCCGGGTAGAACATCGCGCCGGGTCGCGAGGAGTTGTTGAAGTACTTCCCCGCGTCGCTCTGGGCGAGGCCGTTCGGCATTCCCGCGTAGGGCACGGCGCCGGAGACGCCCTTGGTGAAGTCCACCGTCTGCATCGCGAACATCGGCACGCGAGGGTCGCCGTACGGCGTCATCAGGTTCATCAGCGTCTGCGACATCCGGAAGTCGTCGCGCCCCTTCAGGCCGCCGGCCCACGGGTTGTCGAAGATGCCGTCGCCCGGCCACTTCAGCACGGCGTTGTCCGCGTTCGACTCGAACACGCCGCCGGGCGCCTTCAGCGCCTCCTGGAGCTGCGCGGCGGTGGTCGCCGGGTCCACGTTCACGAGCCGCATCGCGTAGCGGAGGCGGAGCGAGTTCGCGAACCGCTGCCAGGCCGCCTCGTCGCCGCCGTAGATCGGATCGGCGTTGGCCAGCGTCGGGTTGTTCGTGCCCGCGTCGGCGGCCAGGTCGGCGACCGCCTTGCCCAGCGTCGTGAAGAAGCCGGTGTAGATGTCCTTCTGGGCGTCGTACGCCGGCGTCAGGCTCCCGCCGGTCGAGTCGCCGCGCAGCGCCTGCGAGTACGGCACGTCGCCGTACGTGTCGGTGATGTAGCCGAAGTCCCACGTCTGCATGACGAGCGCGGGCGCGTAGATCCCCGGCCACTTCTTCGTCAGCCCCTTGTTCGCCACCTGCCGCAAGTCCTCGAGGTCGGAGACGTACGGCCCCGTGAAGTAGCCCTGCGTCGAGTTCGCGTCGATGCGCTTGTACTGGTCCTCGTCGGGGTACTGCACTTCTGCGAAGTGCTGGATCACCAGCGCCGTCCCGCGGAGGTTGTATGTCGAGCCCATGAACCGCCCGACCGCCGCCGACACAGCCTGCGTGAACACCGCCCCCGCCGGCGCATCCGTCGGGTTGTTCGGGTTCGTGTTGACCTTCGTGATGCTGTCGCTGTTGCACGCCGCGACACCGACCGCGACGAGACCCGCGACAACCGGTCCGAGATTGATCCGCATGATGATTGTCTCCGGGTCGTGGGTTACGGCGTCACGCGAACGTTGAACCCGATGCTGCGCGGATTCGGCACGGGCGCGAACTCCAGGCCCTGGACGTTGCCGTTGTCGTACGTGAACTCGGGATCGATGTTCGGCACGTTCTTCTTCGTCCAGAGGTTCCGGCCCACGACGCCGACGTTGATCGACTGCGCGTACATGCGGTGTGTGTAGCGCGCCGGCACGTCCCAGCCGAGCCGCAGCTCGCGGAGCTTGAACCAGGTGTTGCGGTAGATGAACGGCTCGTGGATCTGGAAGAGGCTCTGCCAGTAGTCCTCGGCGGTGCGGTTCCGCGTGTTCGGCTGGCCGCCCTGGCAGTTGCCCTTCAGCCCCGCCGCCGACGACGCGCAGGTCGCCAGGTCGAGCCCCTGCACCACCACGCCCGGCTTGTCCCAGTCGACCTCGCGCCCCTTCATCGACTCGGCGAACACGCCGGCGTTCACGCCGAACATGTTGCTCACGCTGAAGACCTGACCGCCGACGTGCATGTCGACGAGCCCGCTCAGCGTGAAATCCTTGTACTTGACCGTGTTCGTCCAGCCGCCGATCCAGTCGGGCTCCACATGGCCGACCACCTGCCGCGGCCCGGCGAGCGGCAGCCCGTTCCGCGTGATGAGCTTGTGCGTCGTGCTGTCGCGCAGCAGCGGCGCGCCGAAGAGCGTGCCGTACTTGTCGCCGGCGCGCGCCTCGACGTTCAGGTTCCACGTGCCGCCGAGCACGTACGTCGTCAGCCCCTGCGCGAGCGACACGACGTGGCTGCGGTTGAGCGAGAAGTTGAACGTCGACGTCCACTCCGCGTCGCGGAAGCGCAACGGCACCGCCGTCAGGAACGCCTCCACGCCCTTGTTCGTGACGAGGCCCGCGTTCACCACCGTCTGGCTGAAGCCGGAGGCGTTCGACACGGTGAGCGGGATGATCTGGTTCGACGTCGCCTTCGAGTAGTAGGTCAGGTCGAGGCTCGCGCGCTCGCCGAAGAACCCGAGCTCGAGGCCGCCCTCGCTCGACCGCGTGATCTCCGGCTTCAGGTTCGAGTTCGCGATCTTGTCGCTCAGGGAGTAGCGCGGGAGCGAGCCGAACTTCGTCGACTGGCCGATGAACGTCGTCGCGAGCTGGTACGGATCCGCGTCGTTGCCGACCTGCGCGATGGACGCGCGCAGCTTGGCGTAGGTGAGCACCCGGTTCTTCAACCCCGGGATCGCGTCCGTGAGCACCAGCGAGGTGTTGCCGGAGGGGTAGAAGTAGGAGTTGTTCCCCTTCGGCAGCGTCGACGAGATGTCGTTGCGCGCCGTGCCCTCGATGGTCCACCAGCCGTCCCACGTGAACGCCGCCGAGCCGTAGGCGCTGTTCACCTGCCGTCGGTTGATCGTCTCGCCGAGCGACGGCGTGATCGCGGCGTTGGAGACGTTGTAGATCCCCGGCACCGAGATGCCGTTGGTCGAGACGCTGGTGTTGAGGAATCGTTCCAGCCGCTGGTTGCCGCCGACCATCGCCGACGCCGAGAGCTTCGATGTGAGCTGCCGGTTCGCCGTGACGAGCAGGTCGGTGTTGTTCTCGTTGCGGTAGTCGTCGTAGAAGCGGAAGGCGCCGGCGTACGACGGATCGGCCCAGTTCAGGTTCCCCTGCGCCCAGTCGTTCTCGACGTGGTTGCGGTAGATGTCCGAGCCGGAGCGCAGCGTGGCGTTCACGCCGTCGGCGAGCTTGTAGGTCGCCGAGACCACGCCGATGTACCGGTCGCGGTGGTCGCGCTCCGGGTTCTCGTACTGCATCCAGAACGGGTTGTTGTGGTAGTTGTAGTTCCAGTTGTACTGGTTCCCGTTCTTGTCGTAGTACTGCCGCAGGGCGTTCATGTCGACCTGGCGCCCGAACCAGATGAACTGCTCGAGGATGCCGGCGTTGTAGCCGACGCCCGGCCGGTTCCGCCCCTCGTTCCCGATGTACTGCAGCGTCCCCGTCGCGGACAGGCGATCGTTCGCCTGGAGCGTCCCCGTCAGGCTGCTCGAAACCTTCTGGAAGAAGTTGTTCGGGATGAAGCCCGCGACGTTGTCGGCGCCGACCGACAGGCGGGCGTTGGCCCGGTCGGTGCCGCCGCTCACGGCGAGGTTGCTCGTCATCGACTTCCCGGTGGTGAAGAAGCTCGAGACGTTGTTCGGGTGCGCGATCCACGGAGACGCCGCGTCCGGGCTCGTGAACTGGAGGCAGGGCGCGCTCTGATCGTACGTCGTGGTGCCCGCGACGAAGGTGCAGCCGTGCGTCCGCCCGTCGAGCTTCGGGCCGTAGCTCTGGTCGCAGCCGTCGCAGACGCCGTCGCCCTTGCCGTTGACGTACATGAACTCCCCGCCGGAGCCCTGCCCGTACTGGTTCTGGTAGGTCGGCAGGATGGACGGGGTGTCCCACGTCATGCCCGCCGTCCCCTCGGTCGTGATGCGCCCCTGCGTCGCCCGCCCCTTCTTCGTCGTGATGATCACGACGCCGTTCGCGGCGCGCGAGCCGTAGAGCGCCGCCGCGTTCGGCCCCTTCAGCACCGACATCGACTCGATGTCCTCGGGGTTCAGGTCGGAGATCGCCGAGCCGTAGTCGCCCGCCGCGCCGTAGCTGCTCGACGCGCCGCCGCGATCCGGGTTCTACACGGCGATCCCGTCGAGGATGAACAGCGGCTGGTTCGACCCGGTGACGGAGTTGGACCCGCGGATGGAGATCTTCGACGAGCCGCCCTGCGTGCCGGACTGCGTGATCTGCACGCCCGAGACCTTGCCGGCGAGCTGGTTGACCACCGACTGCTCGTGGGTGCGATTGAGCTCGTTGGTGTTGACCGTCTGCTGCGCGGTGCCGAGCTGGCTCTTCTCCTTCTCGATGCCGAGGGCGGTGACGACGATGCCCTCGAGCTGCGTGGCCGTGGCGGCGAGGACGAAGTCCTGCGTCACGTTCCCGGCGAGGGTGATCGTCGCGCTGCGCTGGGTGAAGCCGATGCGGCGCGCGGAGAGGGTCACCGACTGGCCGGTGGCGCGGGCGGCGGGGATGGTGATCGTGTAGTGCCCGTCGGCCTGGGAGTAGCCGCCGAGGTTGAGCGAGGGGATCACGACGCTGGCCCCCTGGAGGGGCGCGCCCGCGTCGCTCGTGACGCGCCCGGAGACGGTGACCACGTTCTGCGCCTGCGCCGGGAGCGCGAGCGCCGCAGCGCCCAGGGCGAGCGCGGCGACTGATCGGAACAACCTCTTCATGACCCCTCCACGAATGGCGGTGAGACGCCTGTTGGGGTGTGGGAGCGGCGTGGGAGTCGGGCGGTGCCCGGGGGGAGCGGCGCGGCGCACGGCGCGGGATGGGTGGCGGCCGATCCCGCCGGCGTGTCGTGGCCGGCGTGGCAGTGAGGTGGTCGACGCCGCGTGCATACAGTATCCGCCCGCTCACTCGCGCAAGAGCGAGTTTGCATGGGGGCGCATCGGCCCGTGAATCGTTAGGCTCCCACACGCAACGGGCTGTCGTTAGGCACCGCGCCCGCGCGACACGCCCGCTCGTCCCTGTCTAATCCCCGCCATCGCCGCGCGCGTCACAACTTCCGCGCCCATCCACTCGTTATGCAGGTTCCCCCCACGCCGCCCCCCGGCCCGCCCCCGACATCCGCGCCCGGGGTTCCCCCCGCCCGCCCGCGCCGCTGGCCCGCTTCTTCCCCTCTCGCTCCCGGGGGCTGCCCCGGGGACGCGCCGCCGGCGCGCGGGCAGCGACGGGGGGGGGCATGACCCATCGGTCGTTTCTCGACAACCGCGGGCGCGTCTGGGAGGTCTGGGCGGTGCGCCCCGACGCCTACGAGCGCCGCTCCGGCGCCGACCGCCGCTGCACGCCCCGCTGCACCACCGACCGCCGCCAGCGCGCCGAGCGCCGCCTCGTCGTGCCTAACGAGCTCCGCCAGGGCTGGCTCGTCTTCGCCTCCACCACCGAGCGGCGCCGCCTCGCCCCCATCCCCCCGAACTGGACCGCCCTCCCCGAGGCCGAGCTCCGCCGCCTCGCCGAGGACGCCGTCCGCATGACCCACGCGCTCCGCGTCGCCCGCGAGGGCCCCGCTTGACCCCGGGCGGGTCCCCCGCCGTTCGTTAGCGCATGACCTGGTGGCTCCCCCGCCACCCACCACCCCGTCCCCACGTCATGGCTGACGATCCCAACGACCGGCAGGAGATCGAGGCGCGCAAGGCCGTCGCCGGCCGCTTCGGCTTCGCCCTCGGCTGCATCGCCGCGCTCATCGCCGCGATCATCAACCTGGTCCGCCTCCCCCACTGGACCGCGACCGGCGTCGCCCTCGCCCTCCTCATGGCGGCCCTCAACATCCCCCTCGGCATCGTCTTCGGCCTCCTCGGCGAGCGGATGTCCCGGGGCGGCCGCGGGCCGGGCCGGCCGGACCGGCGCTGACGCGTCCCCGCGCTATCATTAAGCCTGGTGACCGATCGACACCGCCTTCAGTCTTTCTGCATGGAGCTCGACGGATGGCCGAGCCGGCCACCGCTCCCGCGCCGCCGCGGGCACCCGCCCGTCCCCCCGAGGACCCGTTCATGACCGACAAAGAGATCCAGGCACTGATCCGCCGGACCACGGCCCAGGCCGCGAAGAAGAAGAAGAAGCCGCGCAACTCCTACGATCCCACTCTCGACGCCACCCGCGGCCCCGAGCGCGAAGACGACCTCGAGAACCAGGAGTTCTTCAAGGAGATGAAGCGCCGGGAGTTCTGACCCCCACCCGATGCTGCACGACCTCCTGCATCCGGGCATCCCGCTCGCCGAGAAGGTGCTGCGGACGCTCTTCGTCTATGGCTTCCTCCTCGTCGGCCTGCGCCTCGCCGGCAAGCGCGAGCTCGGACAGCTCAATCCCTTCGACCTCGTCGTCCTGCTCCTGCTGTCGAACACGGTGCAGAACGCGATCATCGGCGACGACAACTCGCTCCTCGGCGGCATCGTCGGCGCCGTGGTGCTCCTCGTCGTCAACTGGCTCGTCGTCCGCTACTTCTACTCCCACCCCGGGCTCGAGCGGGCCATCGAGGGCGACCCCGACGTCCTCATTCGCGACGGCCGCGTCCTCGACAAGCGCCTCAAGCGCGAGCTGATCACGCGCGAGGAGCTCGCCGCCGCCGCACGGCGGCAGGGCTTCGAGAGCCTCGCCCATGTACAGACCTGCCGGCTGGAAGTCGGGGGCGCGCTCACCTTCGTGGCGAAGGAGCCGACGGAGGAGTTGAAGCGCCACCGGGAGCTGCTCGCGCGGATCGACCGGCTGGAGCAGCTTCTGCGCGAGGGCGGCGCCGCGCGCTGACGCGCCGCCGGCCCCGCCGCCGGCTCAGTGGCCCATCTTCTCGATCGTGCGGCCGGTGAAGTTCTGGGTCGCGACGTCCTTGCCGGCCGAGAGCGACTGCACGTACGCCACGAGCCGCCAGATCTGGTCGTCGCTGATCCGCCCGCCCCACGCCGGCATCCCGTCGGGGCGCCCCTCGTAGATCGACTGGAAGACGTCGCCGTCGGTGCCGCCGAAGTGGAAGCGCCCATCGGCGAGGCTCGGCCCCATCGCGCCCGAGCCGTCGGCGCCGTGGCAATCCATGCAGTTGTACGCGACGAAGAGCTTCGCCCCCTCGTCGATGCGCCGCCTGTCGCCGGCGAAGGGATTGCGCAGCGTGGCGAGCGGCCGCTGGAGCGAGAGCCCGGGCTGGATGTGATCGGGGTGGGCGACGAAGGTGACGTTTGGCATGGCGGGCGCACCCTGCGCGCTCCGGGCGGGAGCGGCCGGCTCCTGCCTCGCGTGGTCCACCGGCGGCTCCGCGGCCCGCGATTCGCCGCCGCACCCCGCCGCGCCGACGAGGGCGCACGCCCCGACGACAAGCCACAAGTACCGCACCCGTTCCATCATCGTCCACCTCGCCGCTGCCAAACGAGTCAGAGGGAGAACACGAACAGCATCCCGCCCCAGCTCGTGTACTTCGCCAGGTCGGGGAGGGTCGTCCCGCGCTCGCGCACGTCGTACGGCAGGTTCGCGGCCACGTCCCCGGCGATCAGCAGCCCCATGTCCCCGCCGATCCCGGTGTAGACCGCCACGTACTGCTTCCCGTCGGGGCCGCGGTAGGTGATCGGGTTGCCCACGATCCCCGATCCGGTGTGGAACTTCCACAGCACCGCGCCGGTGTGCGCGTCCACCGCCTTGAACCAGCCGTCGAGGGTGCCGTAGAAGACCACGTTCCCCGCCGTCGCGAGCGCGCCGCCCCAGACGGGGAAGGGCTCCTTCACCCCCCACACCTTCCGTCCCGTCGTCGCGTCCCAGGCGATGAACTCCCCCTTGTAGCCGCCGGGCCCTCCCTTCTCCGGCGCGTTCGCCCCGATGTACGGCGTGCCGGCGATGTACGTGACCTCCCGCCCCTCGAAGTCCATGCAGAGGTTGTTGGTCGGCACGTAGAAGAGCCCCGTCGCCGGCGAGAACGCCGCCGGCTGCTCGTTCTTCCCCCCCTCGAGCGACGGGCAGATGTCCGTCACGTTCTTTCCGACGGACGTGAGCTTCGCCGGGTTCATCTTCGGCCGCCCCGTCGCGAGGTCGATCCCCGTCGCCCAGTTCATCGGGGCGAAGGGCTGCGCGACGAGCACCTCGCCGGTCGCGCGGTCGATGGTGTAGGCGAAGGCGTTGCGGTCGAAGTGCACGAGCACCTTCCGCACGCGCCCGTGGATCGGCAGGTCGGCGAGGATGTCCTCGTTCACCGCGTCGTAGTCCCAGTAGTCGTGCGGCGTCACCTGGAACGCCCACACCAGCTCACCGGTGTCGGGATCGCGCGCGAGGATGGAGCAGGTCCACTTGTTGTCGCCCGGCCGCTTGGCCTGGTTCCACGGCCCCGGGTTGCTCGTGCCGTAGTAGATCAGGTTCAGCTCCGGGTCGTACGACACCCAGCCCCACACCGCGCCGCCGCCGATCTTGTAGGCGTTCGTCGGCCAGGTGGTGAGGCCGAGGTCCTTGCCGCGGTCGGAGGCGTAGAAGGGCTTGAAGCGCGGACCGACCTTCACCTCGGAGTCGGGACCGGCGCTGTAGGCGCGCCAGAGCTCCCTCCCGGTGTTCAGGTCGAGCGCGGCGATCCACCCGCGCACCCCCATCTCGCCGCCGCTCGACCCGACGATCACCTTGTTCTTCACGATGATCGGCGCCATGGTGATCGTCTCGCCGCGATCGAGGTCGCCCATCTTCGTGCGCCACAGCTCCTTCCCCGTGGCGGCGTCCACGGCCACGGTGTGGCCGTCGAGGAGGTTGTAGACGAGCTTCCCGTCGGCTAAGGCGGCGCCGCGGTTCACGACGTCGCAGCAGGCGACGCCGACCGCCGCCTGCGCGTTGTCCGGCCGGTACTTCCACCGGAGCGGCGCCCCCGCCTGGCCGAGGTCCATGGCGTAGGCGACGTTCGGGTAGGGCGTCACCATGTACATGGTGTTGTCCACGACGAGCGGCTGCCCCTCGTGGCCGCGCAGCACCCCGGTGGAGAAGGTCCAGGCGACTTTGAGGTTCGCGACGTTGGCCGACGTGATCTGCGCGAGGGGGCTGTACCGGCTGCTCGCGTAGTCGTGCGCGGGCATCGGCCAGCCGTCGTCGCCGCCCGGCGGCACCGGCGCGCCGATGCGGGCATTGGCGACGACGGGCGCGCCGCTCGCCGCCGAGGTTCCGCTCGCGCGGTCGCGGGAGGAGCTGCACGCGGCGAGCAGCGCCAGCATCATCGCGGCGCTGCGGTGCACCCTGCGGCCGATTGTCACGGGCGATCTCCGGTGCGGTGGTGCAGCGACGACCTCAAGAGTTGTGCCCGGTGTACCGCGCTCCCTCGCCCCCTCCCGCGCTCGCGAGGCGCCGGCACAGCCAACACTCGCCCCGGGCACCTCGTAGCAGTATTGTCCGACTCCATCCGTCTCCCCCCTCAGGACACCCCTCATGCACCCTTCCCGGCTCTCCCTCCTGGCCGGTCTCGCGGGACTCGTGGCCGCGACTCCGGCCGCGGCACAGAAGCTGGATTCCGCGACGCTGGCCGGCTTCCGCTGGCGCACCGTCGGTCCGGCGAACTTCGAAGGCCGTGTGGCCGACATCGCGGGCATCCCCTTCCCGTCGAAGACCTTCTTCGTCGCCTCCGCCGGCGGCGGCATCTGGAAGACCACCAACGGCGGCGTGACCTTCCGCCCGGTGTTCGAGAACGAGCCCGTGGTCGCCATGGGGGCGCTGGCCATCGCCCCGACCGACACCATGCAGGTGTGGGCGGGCACCGGCGAGCAGAACTCGCGCAACACCATCGAGCCGGGCGCCGGCGTCTACAAGTCGACCGACGGTGGGCTCACCTGGAAGCTGACGGGGCTCGAGAAGACCCAGCACATCGGCCGCATCGCCGTCGATCCGACGAACCCGAACGTGGTCTACGTCGCCGCGCTCGGCGCCGCCTGGAAGGCGAACCCGGAGCGTGGCCTGTACAAGACCACCGACGGCGGCCAGACGTGGAAGCTCGTGAAGTTCGTGAGCGACAAGGCCGGCTTCGTCGACGTCGCCATCGACCCGAAGAACCCGAACGTGGTCTGGGCGTCGAGCTGGGAGCGCGTGCGCGGCCCCTACTTCCTCCGCTCGGGCGGCCCGGGATCCGGCCTCTGGAAGAGCACCGACGCCGGCGCCACCTGGACGGAGATCAGGGGCGGCGGCTTCCCGGAGACGCAGAAGGGGCGCATCAGCCTCTCCATCTTCCCGCGCGACCCGAACATCGTCTACGCGATGGTCGAGGCGGACTCGCTCCCCAACCCGCACCCGAAGAAGGGTGAGGCGAAGCAGAAGCTGAAGAACGGCCTCTATCGCACCCTCGACGGCGGAAAGACCTGGGAGAAGATGAACGACGCCGACACGCGGCCGTTCTACTACTCGCAGGTGCGCGTCGACCCGCGCGACTCGAACCACGTCTGGTTCTCCTCCACGCCGGTGCTCGTGTCGAACGACGGCGGCAAGACGGCGCGCACGGCGACGCAGGGCATCCACGTCGACCATCACGCGATGTGGATCGATCCGGGCGATCCGGACCACTTCGTCGTCGGCGACGACGGCGGCGTCTCGGTCACCTGGGACGGCGGTGGCAACTACGAGTTCTTCGCCAACCTGCCGATCGCGCAGTTCTACGACGTGAGCTACGACTTCCAGGTCCCGTACAACATCTGCGGCGGCGCGCAGGACAACGGCGCGTGGTGTGGTCCGAGCCGGCGCAAGAACGAGCCGGTGACCAACGCCTACTGGTTTACGATCTCCGGCGGCGACGGCTTCTACACGGCGCAGCACCCGACCAACCCCGATATCGTCTTCGGCGAGTCGCAGGGCGGCAACGTCTCGCGCCTGAACGTGAAGACGGGCGAGCGCAAGATGCTCGTCAAGCCGAGCTGGCGGCCGACCTACCAGCAGTTCGAGGACTCCATCCTCGTCGAGCGCGGCGACACGGCGAAGCCGGTCACGAAGGAGCAGGAGCGCCGGATCGCGCAGTTCCGCGCCGAGCAGAAGAAGGACTCGGCCGAGTACGACCTGCGCTTCAACTGGGAGACGCCGTTCTTCCTCTCCGCGCACAACCCGGACGTCTTCTACATGGCCGGGAACCGCGTGCTGAAGTCCACCAACCTCGGCGACGACCTGTACCCGATCTCGCCCGACCTGTCGAAGCGCAACTACGCGCGGATCGACACGAGCATGAACAAGACGGGCGGCATCACGAACGACGCGACGGGCGCCGAGACGTACGGCACGGTGGTCTCGCTCGCCGAGTCGTACGTGCGGCCCGGCTGGCTCTTCGCCGGCACGGATGACGGCAACGTGTGGACGACGCGGAACGACGGCGCGACCTGGGAGCAGATCCCAGCCAGCCGCTTCCCGGGGCTGCCGAGCGGCGACATCTACGTGAGCCGCATCGAGCCGTCGCACTTCGACTCCACGACGTTCTACATCTCGTTCGACAACCACCGCTGGAACGACTTCACGCCGTACCTGTACGTGACCACCGACGGCGGGAAGAGCTTCCGCTCGATCGCCGGCGACCTGCCGAAGACCAGCCCCGCGGACTACGTGCACGTCGTGCGCGAGGATCCGTACAACCGCGACCTGCTCTTCGTCGGCACGTCGCGCTCGGCGTACGTCTCGCTCGATCGCGGGCAGAGCTGGCAGCGCTTCGCCACGGGGCTGCCCACGGTGCCGGTGTTCGACCTCAAGATCCACCCGCGCGACCGCGACCTCATCGCGGCGACGCACGGGCGCGGCTTCTGGATCGTGAACGTCGCGCCGCTCGAGCAGCTGGCGGGCTCGAAGAACGCGTCGGTGCTCGCGCAGAACGTGCACGTCTTCGAGGCGCCGACGCAGTTCGAGTACGGCCAGGGTCCGGCGATGGGCGCGTCGGCGAACGGCTCGGGCCAGGGGAACTTCGAGGCGCCGAGCCCGATGTACGGCGCCGACATCGCGTATCACGTCGGCACCACCGGCGCGGTGGCGCTGGCCGGCAACGCGACCGAACAGGCGTCGGGCAACGGCGCCGGCAACGGCGCGGCGATCGGCCGCGGCGGCCGCGCGCGTGCGCCGCAGGCGCAGATCGTCATCACCGACGTGAAGGGCGACACGGTGCGCACGCTCACCGGGCCGGCGACGGTGGGGCTGCACCACGTCACGTGGGACTTCCGGGGCAAGGCGGCGCCCTCGGAGCCGCTCTCGCCCTCGGCGCGTCGCGACAGCATCGCGCAGGCGGCGCGGACGGCGTTCGTGCTCGACTCGCTGGAGAAGGCGGGCACGCTCGCCCGGCCCGCCGCGCAGCGGCTGCGCCAGATCCTGACGAGCGGCGACATGAGCGCGTTCTTCCGGCGCGGCGGCGGTCGCGGCGCGGCCGGCGGCGCGGCCTGGAACGCGCGGCCCGGCGAGGGCGCGGTGGTCGGCGCCGGCGCGGC
>CAMLIT010000020.1 GCA_946480295.1 uncultured Gemmatimonadota bacterium | reverse complement strand
GCGACCTCGCCAAGGGGTTCGACGTGCCGATCGTGCACGTGAACGGCGACGACGCGCAGGCCTGCCTGGCGGCGATCCGGCTCGCCGTCGCGTACCGGCGGCAGTTCGGGAAGGATTTCCTCGTCGAGATCGTGGGGTATCGGCGGCACGGCCACAACGAGGCCGACCAGCCGGCGTTCACCCAGCCCCGGTTGTACGACCTGATCAAGCACCACCCGTCGCCGCGCGAGGTGTGGGCGGCGCGGCTGGTGCGCGAGCGCGTCGTCGCCGAGGCCGACGTGAAGGCGATGGACAAGCAGGTCGCCGAGCAGCTCACGCGCATCTTCGAGGAGACGAAGCGCGCGGTGGGCGAGCACGTCGATACGCCGGCCGCGGCGCCGGCCGCGGCGCCCGCCGCGCCCGCGGCGGAGACGGCGGTGCGCTCCGACCTGCTCGTCTCGCTCAACGAGCGGATGCTGACCTGGCCGAGCGACTTCAAGCTGCACCCGACCCTGCAGCGCACGCTGCCGCGGCGGCGCGAGGCGCTGCACAACGGCGGCATCGACTGGGGGCACGCCGAGGCGCTCGCCTTCGCCTCCCTCCTCGTGCAGGGGGTGACCATCCGCCTGAGCGGGCAGGATGCCGAACGCGGCACCTTCTCTCATCGTCAGGCGGTGCTGCACGACGTCGCCACCGGGCAGACGTACGCGCCCCTCGCCAACCTGCCGCAGGCGACGGGCGACTTCGAGATCTTCAACAGCCCGCTCTCCGAGACGGCGGTGATGGGCTTCGAGTACGGCTTCAGCACGGCGGCGCCGCAGGACCTCGTGCTGTGGGAGGCGCAGTTCGGCGACTTCGCCAACGTGGCGCAGCCGATCGTCGACCAGTTCCTCGCCGCCGATCGCGCGAAGTGGGGACAGGGCTCGGCGCTCGTGCTCCTGCTGCCCCACGGCTACGAGGGACAGGGCCCGGAGCACTCCAGCGCGCGGCTCGAGCGCTACCTCCAGCTCTGCGCCGAGAACAACATGATCGTCGGCTATCCGTCGACGCCGGCGCAGTACTTCCACGTGCTGCGGCTGCAGGCGCTGCGACGCGACAAGCGGCCGCTCGTGCTCATGCAGCCGAAGTCGCTGCTGCGGCTCCCCGCGGCGGCATCGAGCCTCGAGGATCTCGCCGGCGGCGCCTTCCGCCCGGTGATCGACGACGCGTCGGCGTCGGAGCGCCGCGAGGGGGTGAAGCGCCTCGTGTTCTGCACCGGGAAGCTCTACTACGATCTCGTCGCCGAGCAGCGGCCGGCGCAGGTGGCGATCGTGCGAATCGAGGAGCTGTATCCCTGGCCGCAGGAGGTCGCCGAGCTCGTCGACCGCTACCCGAACGTGGACGAGGTGGTGTGGGCGCAGGAGGAGCCGCGCAACATGGGGGCGTGGACGTACGTCGCCCCGCGGCTGCGCGCCGACATCGGCACGATCGTCACCCTGCGCTACGTCGGGCGGCCGGAGCGCGCCAGCCCGGCGGAAGGCTATCACAACGATCACGTGGTCGAGCAGGCGCGCATCGTCAAGGACGCGCTGACCCCCACGCCGACCGGCAAGCGGCGGGCGGGGGCGGCGAAGGCCTGAAGACCCGTCAGACCGAGGAAGCTCATTGAACCGCGCACTCCTGCTGGTCTCAGTCGCGATCCTCGCCGTAGCGCCGCGTCCCTCTCTCGCCCAGGAGCGCGGCGCCACTGCATTGGGCGACGAGGCCGCCGGCCTGGGCGTGACGACGCGCGTGCTCGTGATCGGGGCGCACCCGGACGACGAGGACACGCAGCTGATCGCGTGGCTGGCCAAGGGCCACCACGTCGAGACGGCGTACCTGTCGCTGACGCGCGGCGACGGCGGGCAGAACCTGATCGGCAACGAGCTCGGTCCGGCGCTCGGGGCGATCCGCACGCAGGAGCTGCTCGCGGCGCGCCGCATCGACGGCGGGCGGCAGTACTTCACGCGCGCGTACGACTTCGGCTTCTCGAAGAGCGCCGAGGAGACGTTCAAGCACTGGCCCCGCGACTCGATCCTCGAGGACGTCGTCACGGTGATCCGCGCCTTCCGGCCGCAGGTCATCATCGCGCAGTGGTCGGGGACGCCGCGTGACGGCCATGGCCACCACCAGGTGGCCGGGATCCTCGCGCGCGAGGCGTTCGACGCGAGCGCCGACACGGTGCGCTTCCCGCGCGCGCGGACGAGCGGGCTGGGGCCGTGGCAGGCGGTCGAGTTCTACCGGTCGTCGCGGTGGAACCAGACGGGCGCGACGCTCGCCATGAATGTCGGGGCCTACGATCCGGTGCTCGGACGGTCGTACGCCGAGATCGCCGCCGAGAGCCGTTCGCAGCACGAGTCGCAGGGGCAGGGCAACATGGGGCGCCCGGGCGCGCGGCTGGACTACCTGCGGCTGGAGGTCTCGCGGGTGCCGGGCGCCGCCGTCGCCGACGGCGGCGCAACGACCCCGCGCGAGGGGTCGCTGTTCGACGGGATGGACACGACGCTGGCGCGCTTCGCCGGGCTGCCGATCCCCGCGCGGGCGCGCGCGGCGCTCGACTCGCTGCCGATCGCGCTCGCCGCGGTGCGCCGGTCGGTGGACCTCATGGACCCGGCGCCGATGGTCGCGCCCCTCGCGACGTACCTGCGACTCGTGGACGCGGCGCGCGGCGCGATCGACTGCCGCACCGTGCGCCACGTCGCCACCTGCGACGGCCCGCTCGGCGACTTCGCGACCACGCTGGACACCCAGCACGACCGCGCGACGCGGACGCTGCTCGACGCCGCCGCGGTGGACGTGGAGGCGGACGCGCAGCGCGAGCTCGTGGCGGTCGGCGACAGCGTGCCCGTGGACATTCGCGTCTTCGACCAGGGGAAGACGGCCGTGGAGCTGCTCGGCGCGCGCGTCGCGTCCGATTCCGGCCCGGTCGTCTCGCGCGCGCTGCCACGCGCCATCGCCGTGCGCCCCGACAGCGGCGCCTCGCTCACGCTGCCGCTGCACGTCGCCGCCGTCGCCCAGCCGTGGTGGCTCGCCGCGCCGCGGCAGGGTGACATGTTCCGTGTCTCGCCGGCGCGGGCGGGCGGACGGGTGGGCGAGATGGCGACGGGGGAGGATCGCGTGAGCTACTCCGACGCCGAGGTGGCGCTGCGCATCGCCGGCGTGCCGGTGACGGCCACGGTGCGCCCCATCGTCTATCGTTATGCGGACCGCGCGCACGGCGAGCGCCGCCGACCGGTCGCCGGCGTCCCCGGCATCGCCGTGCTGCTCGAGCGGGAGCTGGAATACGCGCGCGCCGGTGCGCCCTTCGACCGGACGGTGCGCGTGCACCTCCAGTCGGCGTTCACGACCCCGCGCACCGCGACCGTCTCGCTCCGGCTCCCCGACGGCCTCGTCGCCGACTCGAGCGTGCGCACGGTGGTGCTCGCGCCCTTCGCCGCGGCGGACGTCTACTTCCGCGTGCGCGGCCGCCTCGCCGCGGGCGCGCACACCATCGCCGCCCTCGCGCGGAGCGGGAACGACGCCTTCCAGACCGGCTACGTCCCGATCGAGTACGAGCACATCCAGCCGCAGCGCCTGTATCGGCCGGCGGTGGTGAGCATCGAGGCGGTCGACCTGAAGCTGCCGTCGCCGCTCCGCGTCGGCTACGTGCCCGGCGTCGGCGACAACGTGGCGCCGATGCTCGAGGAGCTGGGCATCCCGCTCACGCTGCTCGATCCGGCGAAGCTCCCGCAGGCCGACCTGTCGCGCTTCACCGCGATCGTCGTCGGCCCGCGCGCGTACGGCGCCGACCCCGCGCTCGCGGCCAACAACGCCCGCCTGCTCCAGTACGTGCGCGCCGGCGGCACGCTCGTCGTGCAGTACGGGCAGGCGGAGATGGCGCAGCCGGGGATCATGCCCTACCCCGTGACCGCGCCGCGCACGACCGACCGCGTGACGGAGGAGGACGCGCCGGTGCGGGTGACCGATCCCGCCTCGCCCCTCCTGCACGTGCCCAACGAGATCGGGCCCGCGGATTTCGCCCGCTGGGTGCAGGAGCGCGCGTCCTACATGCCCGTGCAGTTCGACCACCGCTACCACACGCTCCTCTCCATGAACGACACCGGCGAGCGGCCGCTGGAGAGCGCGATCCTCGTGGCGCGCTACGGCCGCGGGACGTACGTCTACACGACGCTCTCGTTCTTCCGGCAGCTCCCGGCGGGCAACCCGAGCGCGGCGCGGCTGTTCGTGAACCTCCTCGCGGCGGGCCGCCGCTGATGAACGTGCATCGCGAGATCCGCCGCGCGGCTGGCGCGGTCGCCGTCGCGCTCCTCGCCGCGTGCGGCGGCGACGGCCGTACGGTGCTCACGGTGTACTCGCCGCACGGCAAGGAGCTGCTCGAGTACTACGAGAAGGGATTCGAGAAGGCGCACCCGAACGTGGACGTGCAGTGGGTGGACCTCGGCTCGCAGGACGTGCTCGACCGCCTGCGCTCGGAGAAGGCGAACCCGCAGGCCGACGTCTGGTTCGGCGCCCCCGCGGAGACCTTCAACCACGCGGCCGCCGAGGGACTGCTCGAGCCGTACAAGCCGACCTGGGCGAGCGCCGTCGCGCCGGACGCGCACGATCCGCAGGACCGCTGGTACGGCACCTATCTCACCCCCGAGGTCATCGCCTACAACAGCCAGCTCGTCCCCGCCGTGCAGGCGCCCGCGGACTGGGACGCGGTGCTCGAGCCGCGGTGGAAGGGGAAGGTCGTCATCCGCGACCCGGTGTCGAGCGGCTCGATGCGCGCGATCTTCGCCGCGATCCTCGAGCGGTCGATCCAGCGCACCGGCTCGACGAAGCAGGGATGGGACTGGCTGCGCCGGCTGGACGCGAGCACGAAGCAGTACGTCATCAACCCCACGATGCTCTACCAGCAGCTCGGCCAGGGCGACGGGCTCGTGAGCCTCTGGGACATGCCCGACATCGCCGTGCTGCAGCAGCGCACGAAGTACCCGATCGCGTACCGGATCCCGACGAGCGGCACGCCGCTGCTCGTCGACGGGATCGCGATCGTGCACGGCGCGAAGCACCCGGCGCTGGCGAAGGAGTACTACGAGTACGTGACGACGAAGACGGCGCTCCAGGACGCGGCGACGCGCTTCCTGCGCATCCCGGCGCGCGGCGACATCCCGACCGACTCGCTGCCGGCGTGGATCCGCGAGGCGCGGGCGCAGATCAAGCCGATGGCGCTCGACCGGCAGCTCGTCGCCGACAGCCTCGATGCGTGGATGAAGTACTGGGACGCCAACGTGCGCAACTGCTGCCGCGGCAAGTGAGCGGGATCGGCGCGCTCACCGTCGAGGGACTCACGCGGCGGTACGAGCACGCCGACCGCGCGGCGGTGGAGGACGTGTCGTTCGCCGTCGAGGCGGGGGAGCTGCTCGCCCTCGTCGGCGCCTCCGGTTCGGGCAAGACGACGACGCTGCGCATGATCGCCGGCTACGAACGTCCCGATGCGGGGCGCGTGCGGCTGCGCGGCGGCGACGGCACGGAACGCGACATCACCCACGATCCGCCGCAGCGGCGCGGGTTCGGGATGGTGTTCCAGCACTACGCGCTCTTCCCGCACATGTCGGTGGCCGAGAACGTCGCCTTCGGCCTCGAGGCGCGGAGGGTGGCGAAGGGCGAGCGGCTTCGCCGCGCCGACGAGGCGCTGGCGCGGGTCGGGCTCGGCGGCGTCGGCCCGCGCGCCGTGCAGTCGCTCTCCGGCGGCGAGCAGCAGCGCGTCGCGCTCGCGCGCGCGCTCGTCATCGAGCCGCCGGTGCTCCTCCTCGACGAGCCGCTGTCCAACCTGGACCCGCGCCTCCGCCAGACGACGCGCGACCAGCTCCGCGCCATGCTCCACGGCCTGCACGTCACCGCCGTGTTCGTGACGCACGATCAGGAGGACGCGTTCGCGATCGCCGACCGCGTGGCGATGCTGCACCGCGGACGGCTGCTGCAGCTCGGCACGCCCGAGCAGCTGTACGACCGGCCCGCCACCGTGGAGGTGGCGACCTTCATCGGGCGCTCGACGCTCGCCCTGGCGCGCTGCGAAGGGGGCGCGGCGGCGGTCACGCTGGGGGGTGTCACCCAACGCGCGCCGGTCGCCTGCCGCGAGGGGAGCGGCGCCGGCGACATGCTGGCCGTGCTCCGTCCCGAGTCGCTCGAGCTCGTGGGCGCCGAGACGCCCGGCGCGTGGCGCGGGCGCGTGGAGAGCCGACGCTTCGCCGGCGGCCACTTCAGCTACTCCGTCGTCCTCGGCGACGGCACGAGCGTGGAGATCGCGACGGCGGACGGCGCGCTCGGCGAGCGCGCGGAGGTCGGCGTGCGCCTCCGCCAGCGCCCGGTGGCTCTCGTCGAGCCATGAAGCCGCGTTTTACCTGGCTCGCCGCCGGGGCGTTGGCGCTGCTCCTGTGGAGCGTCGTCTACCCCAATGCCGCCGTCGTCGTCGGCAGCTTCGCGCACGGCCTGGCGGACTGGCGCGCCTTCGTCCACAGCCCCGCCGATCGCGAGGCGCTCGTCTCGACGCTGATCATCGCGGTGGGCTCGGTCGTGGCCGCACTGCTCGTGGGCGTGCCGCTCGCCTTCCTGCTCACGCGCGTCGAGTTCCGCGGCCGGCGGCTGCTCGAGGCGGTGGCCACGCTGCCCGCGGCGCTGCCGCCGCTGGTGGGCGTCATCGCCTTCCTCTTCCTCTACGGCGAGAGTGGCGTCGTCACGCGCGCCGTGCAGCGGCTGCTCGGGCTGCGCCAACCGCCGTGGACGCTCACCGGGCTGTGGGCGATCATCTTCGTCCATGCGTACACGATGTACGTGTACGTCTTCCTCTTCGTCTCGGCGGCGCTGGAGCGATACGACAGTTCGCTCGACGAGGCGGCGGCGGGGCTCGGCGCCGGACGGGCGCGCACCCTCGGACGCATAACGCTGCCGCTGCTCACGCCATCGATCGCCGGCGCGATGCTGCTCGTCTTCATGAGCGCCCTCGGCTCGTTCAGCGCGCCGTACATCTTCGGCGGCGGCCAGCGCGTGCTCGCGACCCAGATCCTCGTCTCGAAGCTGAACGGCGCGATGGGGCTCGCCTACGTCGAGACGACCGTGCTGGCGCTCGCCGCCATCGCCGCGCTCCTCCTCCTCCGCTGGCTCGAGGGACGGCGGCAGTACGCGCTCACCGGGAAGGGGCGGGTCACCCGCGTCGGCGTGCGCTCGCCGGTGGTGCGCGCCGTGGCGCCGGTCGTCGCCGTGGTCGTCGTCGCCTTCCTCGTGCTGCCGCACGCCATGGTGGTGCTGGTCTCGTTCGCGCGCGACGGCGCGTGGACGACCCAGATCCTTCCGCCGGAGTACACGCTCGACAACTTCCGGCGGCTCGCGATGGAGCCGCAGCTCTGGCGTCCGATCTCGAACAGCGTCGCCATGACCCTCGTCTCCACCGGTGCCGACGTCGTCGTCTGCTTCATCGTCGCCTACCTGATCGTGCTCACGCGCGCGCCGGGACGCCGGTTCCTCCGCCTCCTCGTCGCGCTCCCCTGGGCGATCCCGGCGACGGCGATCGCCCTCGGCCTCGCCGCCACCTTCGACCGCAACGATCCCGCCCAGCTGCGCGTGCTCCTCGTCGGCACCTTCTGGATCCTCCCGCTCGCGTACTTCGTGCGCAACATCCCGCTCGTGACGAGCGCGGTCGAGGGGTCGCTGCGCCAGATGGACCCGTCGCTCGAGGACGCGGCGCGCGGGCTCGGGGCGTCGTGGCCGCTCGCCATGCGCCGCGTCATCCTGCCGGCGGCGCGCCCGGGGCTCGTGGCCGGGACGATGCTCGCCGCCATCGCCGCCGTCGGCGAGTTCGTCGCCAGCGTCGTGCTGTACACGCACGCCAACCGGCCGATCTCGATCGAGATCCTCGCGCAGCTCCGGGCGCTGTCCTTCGGCACGGCCGCCGCGTACAGCGTGCTGCTCATCGCGCTGGTGCTGGCGATCACGATCATCGCGCGGCTGTTCGGCGAGCGCCGGGCGGGCGAGGGGAGCAGCGTCTCGATCCAGTAGGCCGGTGGGCACGCGCCATCGGCCTGCAGTGCGCGCGGTGTCTCAGGTCACCTTTCGGCGGCGCGACGACATCGAGGGCTACCATCGTTCGGTGTTGCGAGCGTGCAGCACCCCCCGTCATTGACACGGCACTACCCGCCGTCCATTCTGTGGACACCGCCGAGCCGGCGCCGCGTGCCGCGCCCGGCGATTTGCCCCCCAGAGCCGTTCCCGTGACGCACTCCAACGCCGATCTGGATTTCAGCCGTCAGGGCGCGCAGGTGGCGCGGCTCGAGGCGCTGTTCGAGGCTGTCCCCCTGGCGCTCGCCATCTTCGACGGCGACGGCAAGCTCGCCAGCGCGAACGCGCGCTACCGCGAGCTCACCGGCCTGGACGTCGGCCAGCCGAGCCACCGGTCGATCTACGACGCCTTTCCGAACGCCCTCGCCGATCTCACGGAGCAGATCGACGCGGCGTTCGACGGCACGCCGATCCTCGCCGCGCGCATCCCCTTCCAGATCCGCGGCGGGCGGCGGCTCGTCGAGACGACCTTCGCCCCGCTCAGCGAGGAGCTGGGCGGGCGCGGCGTCGTCTTCGCCGGCATCGACGTCACCGAGCGGGAAGAGCTGCGTGAGGACCTGGCGCGCAGCGTCGCGCAGCTCGAGTCCATCTTCGACGTCATCCCCGACTCCGTCCGCGTCGTGGACGCCGACGGGCGCACCGTGCGCTCGAACGCCCAGGCGCAGGTGGACCATCCGACCGGCGAGCCGGCGACGCTGCGCGAGCTCTGGCAGCTCGACCGGCCGCGCACGATCGACGGGACGAGCCTCTTCATGCACGAGCACCCGACGGCGCGCGCCCTCCGCGGCGAGCGCGTGCGCGGCGAGACGCTCGCCGTCAAGCGCGGCGCCGACGGGATGCAGGTCATCATCGAGGTCAACTCCAACCCGCTGTACGACGAGCACGGGAAGATCCGCGGCGCCGTCACGGTGGAGCGCGACGTCACGCTGAAGACCCAGCTCGCCAAACGACTCGAGGAGGAGGTGCACCGCACCGCCGCGCTGTACGAGCGCGTGTCGACGGAAGCCGAGCGCCTCGAGCGCATGGTGCAGGAGCGCACGCAGGAGCTCCTCGCCCTCCAGGAAGCGCGTGCCCGCGAGCGCCGCCTCGCCGCCGTCGGCCAGCTCGCCGCCGGTGTCATGCACGACGTCAACAACGCCCTCAACCCGATCATGGCCGCGGCCTACCTCCTCTCGGCGAACGCCGAGCACCCGGAGAAGGTGCGCGACTACGCCGAGCGGATCGCGAAGGCGGCGGAGACCGGCGCGGCGACCGCCGCGCGCGTCGGCCGCTTCATCCGCCAGGAGCCGCTCCAGGGCGAGCGCGAGGAGCTCGTCGACCTCTCCCTCGTCTGCGACGAGGTCGTCGCGATCACGCGCCCGATCTGGGCCGAGCGCGCGAAGGGGGGGCACATCCAGCTGGAGAGCGACCTCACGCCGGGCGCGATGGTGCGCGGCATCGCCGGCGAGCTGCGCGAGGCGCTGCTGAACCTCGTCCAGAACGCCCTCGACGCCATGGCCGGCGGCGGCGTGCTGGGCATCCGCACGTACATGCAGAACGGCGACGTCGCCGTCGAGGTGCGCGATTCGGGCGTCGGCATGTCGGCCGAGGTCCGCGAGCGCGCGTTCGAACCATTCTTCACGACGAAGGGGCAGCAGGGCACGGGACTCGGGCTCGCGGAGGTGTACGGCATCGTGAAGCGCCACCGCGGTCACGCCGAGATCGAGTCCATGCCGGGCGCGGGTACGACGGTGCGGCTCGTCTTCCCCTTCGCGGTGCTCGGCGGTCCGACGACGGACGCCGACCTGCCGCGGCGGCGCACGCCGGTGCGCGTGCTCCTCGTCGAGGATCACACCGACAGCCGGGAGTTCATGCAGGCGCTGCTCGAGTCGGACGGGCACACCGTGCAGACGGTGAACTGCCTGCAGGACGCGACGGCGACGCTGGACCGGGAGCAGTTCGACGTCCTGGTGACGGACATCGGGCTCCCCGACGGGAGTGGCTGGGATCTGATCGCGCAGGCGCGCGAGCGCTGTCCGACGCTGCGCATCGGGGTCGTGACGGGATGGGAACCGCGGGTGGGGGAGGGCACACAGGTAGATTTCATTCTCCGCAAGCCGGTTCGAACGTCGGAGCTGCTGGCGCAGGTAGCGGGCGACGCGTGACCGCTAGCGCCTCAGTGGACGTGACCGCAATTCATTCGGACGATGCCTGATTCGACTGTGAAGATCCGTGTGCTGGTGGCCGAGGACGACGACAACGCGCGTTCGATCCTCGCCGACCTGCTGACCGCGCTGGGCCACAGCGTCGTGTCGGAGGTCGCGAGCGGTCGCGACGCGTTCGAGAGCGCGAAGGACGTGGCGCCCGACGTGGTGCTCCTCGACGTGCACATGCCCGACGGCTCGGGGATCGAGGCCGCCGAGAAGATCACGAAGAACCTCCCCGGCGTGGCCGTCGTGCTGTTCAGCGGCGACCAGTCGGTCACGCTCACCGACCGCGACGTGACGGAGACGGCGGCGATCGCCTTCCTCCCGAAGCCGGCGCCGCCGCGCGTGCTCGATTCGACGATCCGCCTGGCGGCGACGCGCGCGAAGGAGCTGATGACCGCGAAGAAGGACGCGGAAGCCGCGCGCATGGCGCTCGAGAACCGCAAGACGATCGAGCGCGCGAAGGGGATCCTCATGCGTCGCACCGGCTCGTCGGAGCAGGAGGCGTATCGGATCCTGCAGCGCACGAGCCAGGACCGCTCGGTGCCGATGGTGGAGATCGCGAAGGCGGTGCTCGCCAGCGAGCCCGGGCTCCAGGAGACCGCGCGGGAGCACCGCTAGGGCGGCACCGGGCGGGCCGCGCGTCGCGCGCGCCTCACGCCCGGTACCGCGCTGGCGGGCGCGCGCACGATGGCGCGCACCCGCCAGCCCTTACTGTATCCGCACGATCGAGAACTGCAGCTCCTGCGGGATCGCCTGACCCGCACCAACGGAGAACTGCAGCTTGCCGTCCTTGCCCGCCGCCGTCGCGAACTGCACGTACGCGCTCCCGCCGGCCACGAGGCTCAGCGTCAGCGGCGACGACGGCTGCAGCGACTCCATCGACAGGGCATAGGCCCGCCACAGCGAGTGGTATTCCATGACCGAGCGCAGATTCCAGCTCGGCTGCTGCCAGCTCGCGTCCACGTTCGAGAAGTCGTCCGTGTACACCGACGTCGCCCAGTCGCGGATCTGGTTCATCACGTCCGCGCCGTAGACGTTCTTCAGGTTCGCCAGCCCCGTCGTCGTCGAGTTCACGAGCTGCTGCCACTGCGTGCCGTCGTTCGACCCATGATGGTCCGCCAGGTAGCGCAGCATGTCCCAGGTCGCCCCGCGCGTGGCCAGCGAGTCGTTGTCGGAGTACGGCCCGTACTTGCCGACATGGGAGATGAACTCGTTGTAGCGGCCGAAGTTGTTGATCTGGTACTCGTTGAACGCATCGATCGCCCGCTGCGACGACAGGATCTTGAGCGAGTCCAGGTCCTGGCGCGGCTGGAAGCCGCTCGCCTTGTAGAAGATCAGCGCCTCGGCGATGTGGCTCAGCCCCTCGTTGAGCCAGACCTCCTCCATCGGCGCCGCCGTCGTGTTCACGTAGAACCGGCGCGAGGCGTTGATGAGATGCTGGAATTCGTGGCCCGTCGTGCCGACGGTGACGCGCGCCACGAGACTCTTCGAGCGCACGTTCCCGTTCACGACGCCGGTCGGGTCGGGCACCATCAGGTAGAACATCTCGGCGTAGTTGCTCGCCGGGCAGGTGCCGAGCGGGCTGCTGCCGCTCGGCGGCAGCAGGTCGCGCGGATGGAAGAACCCGCCGACGTACGACTGGCTCCCCGGCGGCGTGAGCTCGTTCACCTTCTCGGTGAAGAAGAGCAGGATGTGGCCGTTGTTGTCGATGTCCGTGGGCGCGCCGAAGTTCTGCTCGTCGACCGGATCCACCAGCGTGTCGAAGATGGTGGCGATCGAGTCGTACTCGATGTCCGTGAAGCCGCCCGTCGGATTGTTGACGTCGGAGAGCACGATGGCCTTCGTGCCCACCGCGGCCACGCGCGCCTTGTGGTAGATCGGCGCGCTGCACGCGGAGTCCGCGTTCGCGTTCAGCGTCACCGTGTCGCCGACCTGCACCGTCCCCGGCACCGCGGCGTAGGACGGCCGCATCGACGACGCGACGATCTGCCGTGCCGCGGCGACGCGCGGCGCCACCACCCGGCGCGCCGTCTGTCGCAGCCGCCACTCGAAGGCGTGGTCGGGCACCGGTCCGTCGCCCGCGGGGACGTCGGCGCCCGGCAGCATGTTCGCCAGCGGCGCCAGGTCGTTCGCCGACACGGAACCGTTGACCGCGTCCGTGCCCGTGCCCGTCACCGTGAGCGCCGTGGACGACGTGTTCACCTGCGAGCCGTAGAACGGCACCAGCACGTACTCCTGATGGCTCGAGCCGCCGGCGATCGTGCAGTTCGAGACGCCGGCGGCGAGCGTGACCACCTGGTGCAGGCCAAGGCTCACGGGCGACGAACAGGAGACCGGGCCACCATTCGTCGTCGGCCCCGTGCCGTCGTTCGAGCCGCAGGCGGCGAGGGCCAGGATGCCGACGAGGACTACCGCTTCGCGACGCATCGCGAGCATGCGCATGCTCCTGAAGAAGAGAGGGCCGCCCGGCTTTCCTTCGGGCGAGCGTGAGACGTGGCCCATGTTGCGGCCGGCTTCCGACGTGCTACCCCGAAGAGACGTGCTCGGTCTGCACCTCGCCGGTCCGGACGACAAGAGCCGTACCATCCGGACTGCCAAGGGGGGCCCAAAGGTCACGCCGCCGGCGCCGTTTTCCCCTCCGGCTTCTGGCGGGTGTACTCCTCCATCCCGAGCCCCAGGAATATGGTGCCTGTGACGAGCGCCGCCGACACCAGAAATGGCAGCTCGATGATCCGGTCGAAGAGAAAGCCCGCGAGCACGGGAAAGATCACGCGCGCCACTCCCCCGAACGTCTGCTGCACCCCCATGTAGACGCCCCGCTCGTCGCTCGGGATCACGCGCGAGAGCAGCGCCGTCACGCAGGGGAAGGTGAACGCCGTCCCCAGCGGGATGAGCGCAATCGCAAGGGCCAGCGGCACATACGGTACCAGGGCAATGATGCCGACCGGCAGGAAGCCTCCGAGCGCGTTGTCCACGGCACGCGGATCGGCCAGCCGGTGCATGAACGGGAGCGCGGCGATGCCGATGGCGAGGAGCGCGGACCCGAAGCGCGACAGCCGCGCTTCGCCGAACCGGTCCACTGCCCACCCCAGGATGACCGCGCGGGTCACCACCGAGATGACGCCGATGTAGGTGAAGAAGAAGCCGATCGTCTCCTGCGTGACGCCGAAGCGTGCCGCGAGGAAGAGCGCGAGCATCGCCATCACGCCCTGGAAGGCGCCCATCGCGACGGCGTAGATCCAGATCAGCCGCGGCGCCGGCTCCGCCGAATGCGTGATGACGTGCAGCAGGCGGTCGCGCGACCGAACGCGCTTGCCGCGAGTGGTCCGCGCCTCGACCATGTCGCGCGACTCGACGAGGAAGCGCCAGGCGAACATGATGTTGACGACGCAGAGCGCCGCCGCGCACAGCCCCGGCGCCTCGCGCCCGAGGGGCATGATCACCGAGCCGAGCATCGGTCCCAGCGCGACGCCGGCATTCGTCGACGCCGAGATCCATCCCAGTCCCTTCGCCCGGTCCTGTGGCGGCACCGCATCGGCCACGTAGGCCTGGATCACGCTCACGGTGCCGCCGCCGGCCCCCTGCACGAGGCGCGACAGGAAGAGCAGCCAGAGCGAGGTCGCGTAGCCGAAGATGACGTACGCCACCGCGGACGCGCCGAGCCCGACGAGCAGCGCGGGACGTCGACCGTAGCGGTCGGAGAAGCGGCCCCAGAGCGGCGCGGCGAGCAGCTGGGCGATGGCGAACGACGAGACGAGCAGCCCGACGGCCGTCGCGCCCGCGCCGAGCGACTCCGCGTAGAAGGGCAGGAGGGGCAGGATCATCAGCAGCCCCACCATGTCCACGAACGCGGTGATCATCAGGACCACCAGCTTGCCCATGCTACTCCGCGATTCGTCCCAGCGCCGCTGGCGGCACCGCGCGCCCGACCACTCCGGCCACGGCCACGATGGTGAGGAGGTAAGGTATCATCTCGACGAACTGCGCGGGGATGAGCTGCGCCCCCTGGAGCTGGATCTGGAACGCCTCGGCGGCGGCGAAGAGCAGGCAGGCGAGGCCGGCGCGCACCGGATCCCAGCGGCCGAAGATCGTCGCCGCGAGGGCGATGTAGCCGCGTCCCGCCGTCATCTGCGCCGAGAACTGGTGCTGGTCGAGCGCGAGGTACACTCCGCCGAGTCCGGCCAGCACACCCGAGAGCATGACCGCGAGGTAGCGCACCCGCGCGACCGGCACGCCCACCGACAGCGCCGCCGCCGGGTGCTCGCCGACGGCCCGGACGCGCAGCCCGAACGGCGTGCGGTAGAGCAGCCACGCCATGAACGGGATGCCGAGGACGCCGAGCCAGACGAGCGGGTTGTGCGCGAGCGCGCCGAACCCGGTCCCCGAGCGTTCCACGCCGAAGCCCGGCACGCGCGGCGAGTTCGAGGAGCTCTGGAATGCCAGGCGCAGGAAGAAGCGCGTGGCGCCGATCGCGAGCAGGTTGACGGCGATGCCGACCACCACCTGGTCGGCGCGATAGCGGATCGAGCTGACGCCGTACACGAGGCCGAGGAGCACGCCCACGGCGATGCCGCCGAACACGCCGAGCCATGCGTTGCCCCCGTAGTACGCGCCGAGCGCCGCGCCGAACGCGCCGCCGAGCATGTAGCCCTCGAGGGTGAGGCCGATCAGTCCCGCGCGCTCCGTGATCACGCCGCCGGCGGCGGCGAAGAGATACGGGATCGCGATCCGCAGCGTCTGCGCGAGGAAGGCGACGAGCATCATGCCTCGGTGCTCCGGCGGGCGCTGCGCACGAGCCGCCGCACCTCGGGCACGGACGCGGCCACGGCGATGATCACCACGCCTTCCAGGACGTCCACGATCTCCTTCGGCACCATCGCGTTCACCGCGAGCCCGCCCTGCGAGATCGTCGCGAAGAGCAGGGCGGCGAGGACGACGCCGATCGGGTGGTTGCGGCCAACGAGGGCGACGGCGATGCCGAGGAAGCCGGCGCCGCCGGCGAAGCCCTCCTCGTAGTAGTGCTTGTAGCCGAGCACGAAGTTGAGCCCCCCGATCCCGGCCAGCGCACCGGAGAGCGCCATCGCCCGCCACCAGACGCCGGGCACGTTGACGCCGCCATACTCCGCCGCCTCCGGCTGCAGCCCGGTCGCCCGCAGCTCGAAGCCGCGCCGCGTGCGGAAGAGGTACCACCAGGTGAGGAGCGCGGCGAGCACCGCGAGCAGGATCGCCGCATTCGCCGCCGAGCCGTGGAAGCGCGGCGCGACATCGGCGAGCCGCGGCAGCGCGCCGCTGTGCACGTCGGCCGTGTGGAGCGTCTCCGGCACCTTGAGGTGGGCGGAGACGAGATAGCTCAGCAGGGCGAGCACGACGAAGTTGAGCATGATCGTCGTGATCACCTCGTGCGCGCCGAAGCGGGCCTTGAGCACGCCGGAGACACCGCCGACGATCCCGCCGCCGAGCGCCGCCGCCGCGAGATAGAGCGGCAGCGTGAGCAGCGCCGGCAGTCCGCTCGGCAGGAGCAGCCCCACGAGCGCGGCGGCGAACCCGCCCGCGGCGAGCTGGCTCTCCGCGCCGATGTTGAACAGCCCGGCGCGCATCCCCACCGCGACGGCGAGCCCGGTGAAGGTGAGGGTCGTCGCCTTGTACAGCACCTGCCCGAGGCCGTAGGCATTGGCCCACGTCCCCTCGACGAGCAGGCGATACACGGCGCCCGGGCCCTGGCCAAACGAGAGGACCAGCACGTCGCCGACGATCGCCGCCACGAGGAGGGCGACGATCGCCGGGAGCACCGCTTCCTCGACGTCGCTCTTCATGCCGCCCGCTCCTGCGCGCCCGTCATGTACGGGCCGAGCACCTCGGCGCTCGCCTCGGCGCGCGGGAGCACGACGACGAAACGCCCGCCGTACATCACGGCGATGCGATCCGAGAGGGCGAGCACCTCGGCGAGGTCCGCCGAGACGAGGAGGATGGCCTTCCCCTCGGCGCGCGCCTGGCGCAGGCGCTCGTGGATGAACTCGATGGCACCGACGTCCACGCCGCGCGTCGGCTGGGCGGCGAGGAGCACCTGGAAGTCGCGTCCCATCTCGCGGGCGATGACGATCTTCTGCTGGTTGCCCCCGGAGAGCGCGCGGGCGGCGATGTCGGGATCGGCGGGGCGGATGTCGTACGCCTCGATCTGCCGCCGCGCGTGCTCGGTGATGCGGCGCGCGTCGAGCCGCCCGCCGTGCGCGAAGTGGTCCTGCTGGCCGAGGATCAGGTTCTCCGCCACCGAGTAGTCGAGCACGAGCCCGCGCAGATGGCGGTCCTCCGGGATGTGCGACAGCCCGGCCTCGCCGCGCGCCTTCACCGGCAGCGCGGTGATGTCGCGCCGGTCGATGCAGATCCGTCCGCCGCGCACCGGGCGCAGTCCGGCGATCGCCTCGACGAGCTCCGTCTGGCCGTTCCCCTCCACGCCGGCGATGCCGAGGATCTCCCCGGGGCGGAGGGTGAACGAGAGGTCCTTCACCGCGAGCGTGCCACGCGCCTCCGCCACCGACAGCCCGCTCACCTCGAGCGCCGCCGGCGCGGTCTCCAGGTGCGAGGCGCCGCCGGAGACGATGTCCACCGTCGCCGTGCCCTCGACGCGCGCGTAGTCCATCGCCAGCGCCACGTCGCGGCCGACCATCGCCCGCGCGATCTCGGCGGGAGTCGTCGCCGCCGTCGTCAGGCGCGTGATCGTGCGCCCCTGCCGCATGACGGTGACCGTGTCCGAGATCGCCATCACCTCGTCGAGCTTGTGCGTGATGAGGACGATCGTGTCGCCGGCGGCGCGCATCCCCCGCAGCACCTGCCACAGCTCCGCTACCTCGAGCGGCGAGAGGACGGCGGTGGGCTCGTCGAGCACGAGGATGCGCGCGCCGCGATAGAGCGCCTTGAGGATCTCGACGCGCTGCGCCTCGCCGACGGTGAGGTCGGCGACCGTGCGCTCCGGGCGGACGGCGAGCCCGGTGCGCTCGCTCAGCTCGCGGACCTCCCGCTCGGCGCGCGCGCGGTCGAGCTGTCCGCCGCGCGTCACCTCGCGGCCGAGGATCACGTTCTCGGCGACGGTGAGCGTGGGGACGAGCATGAAGTGCTGGTGCACCATGCCGACGCCGGCCGCGATCGCGTCCGCGGTGGACCAGCCCGTGACGTCGCGGCCGTTCACCTCCACCCGACCCGAGTCGGGGGAGAACATGCCGCTCAGGATGCGCATGAGCGTCGACTTCCCGGCGCCGTTCTCGCCGACGAGCGCGTGGATCTCGCCGGCGGCGACCTCCAGCGTCGCGCCGCGGTTGGCCTGCACCGGGCCGAAGCTCTTCCAGATGTCGAGCATCCGGATGGCGTGGGGTGCGTCCGTCATCTCGTGGAGGGAACCGTGATCCGGCCGGCGATGATGTCCGCCTTCAGCTGCTCGACGCGCGCGTGCACGCTGTCGGGGATGAGCGCGCGATTGTGCTCGTCGTAGACGTAGCCCACACCGTTCTCGGCGAGGCCGAACTCGTAGACGCCGCCGTGGAAGCGGTGCGCCTGGACCAGCTTCGCCACGTCGAACACCGCCTCGTCGACGTGCTTCACCATGGACGTGAGCACGTGGCCCGGCGCCTCGCTGTACTGGTCCGCGTCGACGCCGATGGCGTACTTGCCCGTCTGGCGCGCCGCCTCGAACACGCCGAGCCCCGTCGATCCGGAGGCGTGATAGATCACGTCCACCCCCTGGCCGTACTGGCTCAGCGCCAGCTCCTTGCCGCGCCCCGGGTTGCGGAACGCGTCCGGCGTCACGCCCGCGTACTGCACGATCACCTGGCACTGCGGGCAGACGTACTTCACGCCCGCGCGATAGCCGACCTCGAACTTCTCGATGAGCGGCGACTCCATGCCGCCGACGAACCCCACCTTCTTCGACCTGCTGACGAGCGCCGCGATCGCGCCGACGAGGAAGGAGCCCTGCTCCTCGCGGAACTTGAGCGCGGCGAGGTTCGGCGGCGGCGGGACCGGGTTGCCGTTCGCGTCGGTGGCGAGGGCGAAGTCCACGCCGGCGAAGTCGATGTTCGGATACTCCTTCGCGAGCTGGGTGAGATCGTCGGAGAAGATGAAGCCGACGCCGACGACGAGGTCCATCCCCTCGGAGGCGAGGAGGCGGAGTCCCGCCTCGCGATCGGGGCCGTCGCCCGGCTCGATGTAGCGCGTGAGGATGCCGAGCTGCGCGTGCGCCCGCTGTCCGCCCTCGTAGGCGCCGTCGTTGAACGACTTGTCGCCGCGGCCGCCGACGTCGAAGACGATTCCCATCTGCGTGGCCCCGGCACGGGCGCCGCCCGGCTGTTCGGCGCCGGAGGGGCGGACAAAAAGAAAGGCCACGTGGATGGCCAGCAGGAGCACGACGAAGAGCAGCAGCTTCCGCATGAGGGAAGAATGACCGTCCCGGGGAGCAGGGGGAAGGGGAATGCCGGCGGGGCGTTACCGTCTAGATTCCGTACCATGACCGACCGCCTCCGCACGCGCGTGCTCGTCGTCGGCAGCGGCGTCGCCGGGCTCCACGCCGCGTGGCGCGCCGCCGATCACGGGCGCGTGCTGATGCTCACGAAGCGCTCGCTCTTCGACAGCGCCACCGCCTACGCCCAGGGAGGCATCGCCGCCGCGCTCGGCGCCGGCGACTCCCCCGAGCTCCACCGGCGCGACACGCTCGCCGCGGGCGCGGCGCTGTGCGACGCCGCCGCGGTGCAGGTGCTCGTCGAAGAGGGGCCGGCGCGCGTGCGCGAGCTCCAGACGGCGGGCGCCGACTTCGACCTCGATCCGGAGGGGCGGCTCGTGCTCGGGCGCGAGGCCGCGCACTCGCAGAACCGGATCGTCCACGCGCACGGCGACCAGACCGGCGCCGAGGTCGCCCGCACCCTCGTCGGCAAGGTCCACGACAGCCCGAACGTCGGCGTGGTCGAGAAGGCGCGCGTGCTCGACCTGATCGTGCACGACGGCGAGTGCGTCGGCGTCCGCGCCAGCCTCGCCGGCCAGGCGACGGACATCCTCGCCGATGTCACCGTGCTCGCCACCGGCGGCTGCGGCCAGATCTTCCGCTACACGACGAACCCCGTCGTCGCGACGGGCGACGGCTACGCCGTCGCGCACCGCGCCGGCGCCGCGCTCGCCGACATGGAGTTCGTGCAGTTCCACCCCACCGCGCTCGACACACCGGAGAATCCCCTCGCCCTCATCTCCGAAGCGGTACGCGGCGAGGGCGCGGTGCTCGTGAACGACCGCGGGGAGCGGTTCATGGTCGCCGAGCACGAGCTGGCCGAGCTCGCGCCGCGCGACGTCGTCGCGCGCGCCATCTTCCGCCAGCAGGAGCACGGGCGTGTCTTTCTCGACGCCCGGCACATCGGCGCGCGCTTCGCCGAACGATTCCCGGGGATCCTCGCCCTCTGCCTCGCGCGCGGGATCGACCCGCGGACGGATCTCGTCCCGGTGACGCCCGCGGCGCATTACATGATGGGCGGCGTCGTCACGGACCTCGTCGGCCGCTCGAGCCTTCCCCGCCTCTACGCGGCGGGGGAGGTGGCGCGCACGGGGGTCCACGGCGCCAATCGGCTGGCGTCCAACTCCCTGCTCGAGGGGCTGGTGTTCGCCGAGCGCATCGCGCGCGAGCTGGCGGACGCGCGGCCCCTCACCGCGACCCCTCCCGCCGCGAGCTGGGAGGTGCCGCCCCTGGCAGACCGCGGTGCCGCCCAGGTGGCGGCGGACGCGATCCGCGCGGTGATGTGGCAGCGCGTCGGCATCATCCGCACGGAGGAGGGGCTCCGCGCGGCGCTCGCCCGTCTGGCCGACGTGGAGCGCCGCCTCCCGGTCGGCGCGACGGAGGAGCTGAACATGGTGCAGACGGCTCACCTCGTCGCCACCGCCGCCCTCGCCCGGCGCGAGTCGCGGGGAGGGCACTACCGGTCGGACTATCCGGGAACTGGGGGAGAGGAGACGGGGGAAGCGTCGAGTGCCGAGGGGCGGGGGTCGAGAGGGGCAGGAACCGGGAACTAGGAGCTGGGAGCTAGTGACGCCGTGACTGGTTCCTGGCTCCTCACCCGCTAACCGACTCCCTCGACCCGCGAGCCTCGACCCTAAACCCTCGACCCTCCCTTTCCCCGCCAACCAGCCCCCTCCTAACTTCCCCGCATGCCGCACACTGCCGACTTCACCCGCGAGGAGGCGCTCGCGGAGCTGCAGGGGGAGATCCGGCGCCTCGCCAGGGAGCGCAACGCCGTCATCCTCGCCCACAACTACGAGCGGCCGGAGGTCCAGGATGTCGCGGACTTCGTCGGCGACTCGCTCGGCCTCTCGCGCGAGGCGGCGAAGACGGACGCCGAGACCATCGTCTTCTGCGGCGTCCACTTCATGGCGGAGACCGCGGCGATCCTCTCGCCGAACAAGACCGTCCTCCTCCCCGACCTGGCGGCCGGATGCTCGCTGGCGAGCACCATCGACGCCGAGCAGCTCCGGCAGTGGAAGCGCGAGCACCCCGGCGCCCTCGTCGTCGCCTACGTCAACACGACGGCCGAGGTGAAGGCGGAGAGCGATTACTGCTGCACGTCGGGCAACGCCGTCGAGGTGGTCGCCGCGATCCCCGCCGATCGCGAGATCCTCTTCCTCCCCGACATGTTCCTCGGCGCGCACGTGCGGCGCGTCACCGGCCGCCAGAACATCCATGTGTGGATGGGCGAGTGCCACGTCCACGCCGGGATCGATCCCGAGAACATCCGCCTCCAGCGGTCGCTGCACCCCGAGGCGGAGTTCCTGATCCACCCCGAGTGCGGCTGCTCGACGAGCGTGCTCGAGGCGATGTCGGCGGGCGACATCGACGCCGAAGGCGTGCAGATCCTGTCGACCGAGGGGATGATCAAGCGGCCGGCGCTCTCCGACGCGAGCGAATTCATCGTCGCGACGGAGGTGGGGATCCTGCATCGGCTCCGCCGGGAGAATCCGAGCAAGCGCTTCTACGCGGCCAACGAGCGCGCGTCGTGCGCCTACATGAAGGTGACCACGCTGCCGAAGGTGCTGAACGCGCTGGAACGGAACGAGCATCGCATCACCGTCGCGCCGGAGATCGCGGCGCGCGCTCGTCTGGCGATCGAGCGCATGGTGGCCATCGGTGGCGCGGCGAAGCAGCCGCTGTCCCCCGTCCCCGAGGGAGTCGATCCCGGCGAGTGAGCCGGGTGCAGAGGGAGCGCAGCATGATCACACCCGACCACGTCCCCGAACGGCGCACGACGCCGCGCACGATCACCCCGCTGTCCACGCCGGCGCTCGACGGCACGGGGATCCTGCGCTTCCCGCTCAGGCAGGCGGACCTGGACGCGGTCGTGCAGCGCGCGCTCGAGGAGGACGGGGCGTTCAACGACCTGACGACGATCGCCACGGTGGTCTCGGACCGTCGCGCGCGCGCGCTGCTCGTCTCGCGCGACACGGGCGTGCTGGCCGGGGTGCCGCTCGCCCTCGAGTGCTTCCGGCTCCTCGACCCCAAGGTCGCCATCCGCGTGGACATGGAGGACGGGGCGAGGCTCGGGCCGGGGAGCGGCATCCTCTTCGTCACCGGGCACGCGCGCGCCCTCCTCTCCGCCGAACGAGTCGCGCTGAACTTCCTGCAGCGGCTGTCGGGGATCGCGACGGTGACGGCGCGCTACGTCGAGGCGGTGGCGGGCACGGGCGCGAAGATCCTCGACACTCGCAAGACCACTCCCGGCTGGCGCATGCTGGAGAAGTACGCCGTGCGCGCCGGGGGCGGCACCAACCACCGGATGGACCTCGCTTCCGGGGTCCTGATCAAGGACAACCACCTGGCCGCCGTCGACGGCGACATCGCGATCGCCGTACGCCGCGCGCGGGAGCTGGCGCCCGACGTCCGGGTCGAGGTCGAGTGCGACACGATCGACCAGGTGCGGCAGGCGCTCGCCGCGGGCGCCGACGCGATCCTGCTGGACAACATGCCGCTCGAGCTGATGCGTCAGTGCGTGGAGCTGGTGGGAGGGCGGGCGGTGGTGGAGGCCTCGGGCGGGGTGAATCTGAGCACGGTGCGTGCGATCGCGGAGACGGGCGTCGACTGGATCTCGGTGGGGGCGCTGACGCACTCGGCGCCGTCGCTGGACCTGGCGCTGGACTTCGAATAGCGGGCTGGGCGTTGCGAGTGTGTCAGGCATCGCCTGACAGATTCGCCGGAGTCTGCCCGAAGAAGTTCCGGCGCTGCCCGACTGAGTGCCCTCCCGTGGGGGTCTAGGTTGCGCCCACGTCGTGGTGTTTCACCCGACGCGGCGGGAAGGTCGCCCTTCATGAAACTGTCCACACCGCGGGCGGAGACGCCCGGCGCGCGCACGGTGGTCGAGTCGTGAGCAGTCTGGGACTGAACGGCAACGGGAAGCGGAACGGCAAGAACGGCGCGTCGGGCGCGGCGGTCACGCGCGCCCAGCTCGTGCGGGCCCGGCCGCCCCGCATCGTCGCGGCCGCGCCGCGACGCGGCTGGTGGGGCGGCATGCTCTCGGTGCCCCTGCTCTACAAGCTGGTCGGCGCCAACGGCATCCTCGTGCTCGTGGCGCTCCTTGCCATGCACCTCGCCCACGGCGGCGCGGTGACGATCCCCATCTTCGTGGTCACGATGCTGGTCACGCTGGGGGTCAACCTCACCCTCGTCTACCTGGCGCTCCTGCCCCTGAAGGAGCTCGAGCGCACGGCGACCCGCGTCTGGCAGGGCGACCTGGACGCTCGCGTCACCCCCTCCCCGGTCGCCGATCGCGACATGCAGCGGATCGGCAGCACGCTCAACCTGCTGCTCGACGGGCTGACCGCGGACCGCTCGCGGATGCGGCTCCTCGCCTCGCAGGTGATCAATGCGCAGGACGTGGAGCGGGCGCGCGTCGCGCGCGAGCTGCACGACTCCACGGCCCAGGTCCTCACCGCCGCGATGCTCCAGCTCTCGGCGGTGTCGCACCAGGCCGTCGATCCCGCGCTCACGGAGGGGCTGGAGGAGCTGCGCACGCTGGTGGCCGACGCGCTGGAGGAGGTCCGCACGCTGTCGCACACGATCCATCCCCGCGTGCTCGACGATCTCGGCCTCGTCGCCGCCCTCGAGTGGCTGGCGCGGCAGACGCGCGAGGAGGGCACGCTGGAGATCACGGTGGAGGCGGGGCCGGCCGCCGACAGCATCCCGGCGCCGGCGTCGGCGGTGTTCTACCGCGTCGCCCAGGAATCGCTTCGGAACGTGGTGCAGCACGCGCAGGCGGCCACGGTGCGCATCGTCCTCAAGGTCGAGGGAGACACGGCCTCGCTGTCGATCACGGACGACGGCCGGGGGTTCGACGTGCACAGCGCCGAGGAGCGGCGCCCTGGCATGGGCCTGTTTTCCATTCGCGAGCGGGTGGCGCTCGTCAACGGCGACGTTGACATCCAGAGCACACCGGGCCGTGGCGCTCGCATCATCGCCACCATACCCCTGGCGGCACTGAGGTCCACATGAGCATCTCGAACATTCGAGTCGTACTCGCCGACGACCACGCGATCGTACGATCCGGCCTGAAGGCCGTGCTCGGGGCGGCGCCCGATATCCACGTCATCGGCGAGGCCGCGAACGGGAAGGAGGCGGTGGCGCTGTCCGAGCGCCTGCAGCCGGACGTGGTGGTGATGGATCTCTCGATGGCCGAGATGGACGGGATCGCGGCCACGAAGGCGATCGCCGGCGACGCCCGCGAGAACGCGCCACGAATCCTCGTCCTCACGATGCACGCCGAGGAGGAGTACCTGGTGCCGCTGCTCGAGGCGGGAGCGTCGGGGTACCTCGTGAAGAGCGCGGCGGACCGCGACCTCGTCGACGCGATCCGCACCGTCTCGCGCGGGGAGCTCTACGTCCGCCCCTCGGCCGCGCGCGTCCTCGCCAAGGGCGTGCAGCGGAAGGACGAGCACGCGACGGACCGGGCGCGCTTCGACAAGCTCACGGAGCGCGAGCGCGACGTCCTCCGCCTCGTCGCCGCGGGCTACACCGCCCCGGAGATCGGCGAGAAGCTGTTCATCAGCCCGAAGACGGTGGACACGTACAAGCAGCGGATCAACGAGAAGCTCGGCCTCGCCCACCGCGCCGACTACGTGAAGTTCGCGCTGAAGCTGGGGCTCCTCACCAGCTAGGGGCGAGGGTCGAGGGTCGAGACGGGGCCTCCATGCGCGATGCACGTGACCGTCGCGATGGACTCCATCTCGACCCTCGACCCTCGACCCTCGCCCCTCTAGAGATCCGCGCAGCTCTTGTTGATCTGGCCGCAGTTCAGGCACACGAGCTTGCACTTGCGCCACACGAGCTGGTCGGAGCCGCAGTAGTCGCAGACCTCCGACGGCGTGCCGGCGGGGCGGTCCGGGCGATCGCCCGGACCGTCGTCCGCGCCGGGTCCGGAAGCAGGAGGGGTTCCGCGCATCCGCGGGGGCGCTCGGCGGCGCGGGGGCGGCGGAGCGCGGAGGCCGGCGCGCGCGGCGGGCGCCGCGCGCGCGGTCGCCCCTCGTCCCCCGCCCCTCGCCCCTCCCTCACGGCTCCCTCCACGTCACCCCATCCTCCCCGATGAGCTGGTCCGCCTCGCGCGGGCCCCAGGTGCCCGCGGCGTAGGTCGGCATCTGGTCGGGCGGGTTCTGCTCCCAGAACTGGATGAGCGGATCCACCACGCGCCACGCCGCCTCGACCTCGTCGCTGCGCGTGAACAGCGTCGCCTCGCCGATCATCACGTCGAGGAGGAGCGTCTCGTACGCCGGCGCGGCGGTCTCGCCGAAGACGTCGGAGTACGAGAAGTCCATGTCCACGGGCGCGACTTCGATCTCGGAGGTGAGGGCGACGGCCGCGCCGGGCACCTTCACCTCGAAGTGGAGCGACACCCCCTCGTTCGGCTGGACGCGCATGATCAGCACGTTGGGCTCGAGCCCGGAGCGCGTCTGGTGGCCGAACATGAGGTGCGGCGGGGAGCGGAAGCGCACGGCGATCTCCGAGACCCGCCGCTTCATCCGCTTGCCCGAGCGCAGGTAGAAGGGCACGCCGTTCCAGCGCCAGTTGTCGATGAACATGCGCACGGCGGCGTAGGTCGGCGTCGACGAGCTGGGGTCGACGTCCTTCTCCTCGATGTAGCCGGAGACCAGCTTGCCGTCGATCGGCCCGGCGCGGTACTGCGCGCGCACCGCATTGCGCGGGATGGAGTCCGGCTTCATCCAGCGCACGGACTTGAGGACCTTCACCTTCTCGTCGCGCACGGAGTCGGCGGTCATCTGCGCCGGGGGCTCCATCGCCGTGAGGGTGAGGAGCTGGAGGAGGTGGTTCTGGAACATGTCCCGGACCACGCCCGCCTCTTCGTAATACTTCCCGCGCGTGCCGACGCCGACGCTCTCCGCCGCCGTGATCTGGACGTGATGGATCCACTGCCGGTTCCAGATCGGCTCGAAGATGGAGTTGGCGAAGCGCAGCACGAGCACGTTCTGGACGGTCTCCTTGCCCAGGTAGTGATCGATGCGGAAGACCTGGCACTCGTTGAAGAGGCTGAGCACCAGGTGGTTGAGCTCCGTCGCCGTGGCGAGGCTGCGGCCGAAGGGCTTCTCGATCACGAGGCGCACCCACGGGCGCGCGTTCGCGTCATCGGTGCGCGGGGCGACGCCGCTCGACGCGAGGTTGCGGACGATCGGCTGGAAGATGCTCGGCGGCACCGCGAGGTAGAACAGCCGGTTGCGCTCCTCGGGGCGGCGCTCGCGCTCGATCTCCTCCAGGCGGCGGCCGATCTGCTCGTACGTCGCCGGATCCGTGAGCTCGCCGGAGACGTAGTGGAGGCGCGGGCAGAGCTCCTGCCACAGCTCCTCGTCGACGCGATGGACCTCGTCCGAGTTGTCGAGCGCCTTGCGCATCTGGTCGCGGAAGGCGTCGTCGTTCGGCACGGGCTCGCGGCCGACGCCGAGCACGGCGAAGCGGTCGGAGACGAGCTGCTCCTTCATCAGCTCGTAGACGGCGGGCATGAGCTTCCGGCGCGTGAGGTCGCCGAGCGCGCCGAGGATGATCATGGTGCAGGGATCGGCCTGCTGGCGGGCGTGGCCGATGCCCTGCACCGTGGTCGCGGGGCGCGGGGCGATGGTCGGCGCGGCCGGCGTGGGATCCGTCATGAGTGCTTCACCGCGTGGCCGCCGAACTCGTTGCGCAGCGCGGCGATCACCTTCGCCGAGTACGAATCGGGCTGGCGCGAGCGGAAGCGCATGAGCAGCGAGAGCGTGATGACCGGCGCCGGCACGTTCTCGTCGATCGCCTCGAGCACCGTCCAGCGTCCCTCGCCGGAGTCGGCGACCCAGCCCTTGAGCCCCGCGAGGTCGGTGCCCTCCGTCTCGAACGCGCGCGCGGCGAGCTCGTTGAGCCACGAGCGCACCACGCTGCCGTACTGCCAGACGTTGGCGATCTGCTCGAGGTCGAGCGTGAACTCCTTCGACTCGTGCAGGATCTCGTAGCCCTCGGCGTACGCCTGGAGCAGCCCGTACTCGATGCCGTTGTGCACCATCTTCACGTAGTGGCCGGCGCCGGAGGGGCCGACGTGCGCGTAGCCGTGCTCCGGGGCGAGGGCGAGGAAGATCGGCTCGCAGTGCTTCACGGCGCCGTCGGAGCCCCCCACCATGAGGCAGTAGCCGTTCTCGAGTCCCCACACGCCGCCGCTCGTGCCGCAGTCGACGAACTCGAGGCCGCGCGGGGCGAGGGCCGCGGCGCGGCGCATGGTGTCGTGGAAGTTCGAGTTGCCGCCGTCGATGATGATGTCGCCCTTCGCGAGCTGGGGCGCGAGCGCCTCGATCGTCTCGTCCACCGGCGCGCCGGCGGGCACCATGATCCAGACGATGCGCGGCGCCTGCAGCTTGCCCACGACCTCCCCGAGGTCGCGCGCGCCCGTCGCGCCCATCTTCACGTACTTCGCCACGGTCTCGGGGTCGCGGTCGTAGACGACGGCCGTGTGCCCGTGGCGCATCAGCCGCTCCACCATGTTCCCGCCCATCCGTCCGAGCCCGATCATCGCCAGTTGCATGTCGTCGTCGTCCTCATAGAAGTCCGTACTCGGTGAGCGCCGCGCGCAGCTGCGGCGCGCTCTCGAAGCGAATCGTCCGCATGCCCAGCGCGCGCGCCGGCGCGAGGTTCTGCTCGCGGTCGTCCACGAACAGGCAGCGCCGCGGGTCGGTCTGCGTCATCCCGATCGCCTTCTCGTACATCTCGCGCGTCGGCTTGCGAACTCCGAGCCAGCACGAGGTGAAGAACGTCGAGAAGATCGCGCAGAGGCCGAAGCGCTGGATGCGGAAGACGTTGAGCTCCCGCGACTCGTTGTTGAGGGTCATCATCCGCGCCGCGGACCGCTCGCGCAGCTCGCGCGCGACGGCGATGCTGTCGGGGAACGGCTCGCTCAGCGCGAACATGAACTCCTTGAACTCCGCGCGGCTGAACGGCCGCGGCTCCGAGAAGACGGTGACGTCGAGGTACTCGTCGAGGGGGATCTCCCCCGACTCGAGGGCGCCGACCGTCTCCTCGTGCCGGTACTGGAAGTCCTCGGCGTCCAGCCCGAAGTGCTCGACGGCGGCGCTGCGCTGCTCGCGGTCCCAGCCGTTGCTGCCGAGCACGCCGCCGATGTCGAAGAAGACCTGCGCGATGTCCGCGCTCATGCGACGAGCACCGCGCGCGCCGGCGCCCCGTCCAGCCCCGCGAGGCGCAGGGGGAGGCAGACCAGCTCGTACCGGCCGGCCGGCGGCTCGGAGAGGTCGAGCCCCTCCACGATCACGATGCCGCGCTCGAGGAGCGTGCGGTGCGTGCGATGGTGGCCCGAATGGAACTGCTCGATCGAGAGGTAGTCGATCCCGACGAGCCGCACGCCGAGGCTCGCGAGGTACGCGGCGCCGTCCGGGGCGAGATAGGTGTAGTCGCGCACGAAGTCGCGGTTCCGGATGAAGCCGGAGTTGCGCGTGCGCAGGAGGATGCGCTCCTGCCCAACGAGATCGTGCGTGCGGAGCGCCGCCTCGGTGATGGCCATGAGGTCGGCCGGGAACTCCACGAGGAGCGCGGGGCCCATGAGCACGTCGAGCGGCAGCCGGTCCACCGGCGTGCCGTCGTCGAAGAAGTGCTTCGGCGCATCGACGTGCGTGCCGGTGTGCGAGCCGAAGTCCACGCGCGAGACGTTGGCGCCCGCGCCCTGGGAGATGGCCTGCTGCGGCGTGATGTCGATCTCCGGGTTGCCGGGATACACGAGGCCGCCCGTGACGACCGGCACACTCACGTCGTAGATTCGCGGCATTGCACGTTCCGTTCGAGTTCTGGATCAACCTACGCGACTCCGGTGCGGGCTCGCCACCGGCCGCCGTCCCGACTGCATACTGGAGGCCGCCGCCGGCTCCGTTATGCTTCAGGGAGACCATCACGCCGACCATGTCTCCTCGCTCCGCCGTCTCGCGCCTCCTCCGCTGCGCCGCCGCCCCGGTGGCGCTCGCCGCCTGCGCGCGCAGCCCGCGCGCCGTGCCGTCGCCCGGCCCCGCGCCCGCCGAGCACGCGGCCGCCGCGCCCGTGCGCAGCGCCGCCGACCTCCTCGCCGCCATGCACGCCCGTTATGCGGGCAGGTGGTACCGCACCCTCACCTTCCGCCAGACGACCACCATCCACCGCCCGAACGGCGGGGAGCTGGTCCAGACCTGGCACGAGGCGCTGCGCCTGCCCGGCATGCTGCGCATCGACACCGACACGCTCGGCAGCGGCGTGCTCTTCGCCGGCGACAGCGTCTACCGCTTCGCGAACGGGCGCCTCGTCCGCGCCGACAGCGGGCGCAACGACCTGCTCGTCCTCGGCTTCGACGTGTACACGCAGCCCGTCGAGCGCAGCGCGCGCATCCTGCGCGCGCTCGGCTTCGACCTCGCGAAGTTCCACGACGCCACGTGGGCGGGAAAGCCCGTGTACGTCGTCGGCGCGCTCGCCGGCGACTCGACCTCCACGCAGTTCTGGGTGACGCGGGACGACCTGCTGTTCGTGCGCCTGCTCCAGACGCAGGTGCGCGGCGGCACGCCCTACCGTCAGGACGTCCGCTTCGAGAACTACGAGCGGGCGGGCGACGGCTGGGTCGCGACGCAGGTGGTGTCGCTGACGAACGGCCGGAAGACGATCACCGAGCAGTACGCCGACGTGCGCACGGACGTGCCGCTCTCCGACGACGTCTTCGAGCCGAAGCACTGGAGCGCCACGCGCCACTGGATGCGGTAGCCGGCGCGCGCCTCGCGCCCTCGCTCAGGCGCGCGCCGCCTCGCGGAGCTGCTCGCGCAGCGCGGCGGGATCGGTCACCGGCTCCTGGCACGCGTACTGGCGGCAGACGTAGGCCGTCGCGCGCCCCTCGCGCATCGGCCGGTCGGCGAGGAGCGCGACGGGGGCGCGGTCGGCCGGTGGTCCGCCGGCGATGACGAGCGACGGGACGTACACCTCGGCGGCGGCGTCGGCGAGGGCGTGGAATCCCCGCGCCGAGGTGTCGCCGACGACCGCCAGCTCGACGGCGCCGCGCACGAGCATGTCGGCCACCCCGAGCAGGTGCCCGAACGCCATCGGATGGCGCGCCATCGGCTCGGCGAGCGTCTCGGCCACGTACGCCGCCCGACGGCGCATCTCCACGTCGTGCAGCAGCTCGGCCAGGCGCGCGAGGAGCTCCGCGACGAGCGACGTGCCGGAGGGGAGCGCGTTGTCGGTGACCTCGCGCGGGCGCGTGATGAGCGCCTCGTGGTCGCGCGGCGTGTCGTGGAACGCGCCCACGTCGTCGTCCCAGAACCACTCCACGGCCGAGGCGGCGAGCGCGCGCGCCCGGTCGAGCCAGACGACGTCGAAGGTGAGCTCGTACAGCGCGAGGGCGCCGAGGCCCACGGCGGCGTAGTCCTCGAGGAAGCCCGGGATGCGCCGCTCGCCGGTGCCGAGCGAACGCTGCACGCGGCCGTCGCGCACGAGCTGCCGGAAGAGGAAGTCGCCGGCGCGCTCGGCGATCGCGCGGTAGTCGGGCCTCCGGAAGGCGCGCGCCGCCTCGGCGAACGCGCGCAGGGCGAGGCCGTTCCACGACGCGAGGATCTTGTCGTCCTTGCCCGGCGGGACTCGTTTGGCACGCGCCTCGTAGAGGATCGCCCGCGCCCGCGCCACGACCGCGTCGAGGTGGTCGCGCGTCACGCCGTGCCGCGCCGCCACCTCGCCGGCGTCGTGCGGCACGTGGAGGATGTTCCGGCCCTCGAAGTTGCCCTCCGCGCTCACCCCCCAGTACGCCTTCACGAGCGCGGCGTCCGCGCCGAGCAGCCCGTCGAGCTGCGACTCGTCCCACAGGTAGAACTTCCCCTCGTGTCCCTCGCTGTCGGCGTCGATCGAGGACTGGAACGCGCCCTCGGCCGACATCATCTCGCGCGCCATCCAGTCCAGCGTCTCCTCGGCCACGCGCCGCACCTCCGGGTCGCCCGTCGCCTGCGTGAGGTGCACGCCGAGGCGCGCCAGCAGCGCGTTGTCGTAGAGCATCTTCTCGAAGTGCGGGACGAGCCACGCGGGGTCCACCGCATAACGCGCGAAGCCGCCTCCCACCTGGTCGTAGATGCCGCCGCGCGCCATGTGCCGGAAGGTCGTCGCGGCCACGTCGAGCGCCTGCGCGGTCCCCGTGCGCGCCCAGTACTGGAGCAGGAACTCCAGCGTCATCGTCGGCGGGAACTTGGGCGCGCCGCCGAACCCGCCATGCTCCGTGTCGTACCCGGCCACGATCGCGCGCCACGCACGATCCAGCAGCTCCGTCGTCAGCGGGCCGGACGAGCGCGTCTGCGCGGCCGCCGACGCGTACAGCTCGCGCATCGAGTCCGCGGTGCGCGCGACGTCGGCCCGCCGGCTCCGCCAGGCGTCGGCGACCGCCTGCAGCACGCGACGGAACGACGGCACGCCGTACCGGTCTTCCTTCGGGAAGTACGTCCCGGTGTAGAAGGGCACGCCGTCGGGAGTGAGGAACGCGGTGAGCGGCCACCCGCCGTGGCCCGTCATCGCCTGCACGGCCCGCATGTAGATCGCGTCGATGTCGGGCCGCTCCTCGCGATCCACCTTCACGTTCACGAACAGCTCGTTCATGAGCGCCGCCGTCGCCGGGTCCTCGAACGACTCGTGCGCCATCACGTGGCACCAGTGGCAGGCCGCGTAGCCGATGCTCAGCAGGATTGGCCGGTCCTCGGCGCGGGCCCGCTCGAGCGCCTCGGCGCCCCAGGGATGCCAGTCCACCGGGTTGTCGGCGTGCTGGCGGAGATACGGGCTGGTCTCGTTCGCGAGGTGGTTGGGCATGTGGGTTGACGCGCGCGCGCGCTACAATAGTCTCGGTGCTGGCCGATCACGGTACAAGCACCTTCCTTCCGACTGCACTCCCCTTGCCCAGACCTCACCAGACCCCGCCACGGCGCGGCGGCGAGCAGCCCGGCGCCACGTCCCGTCCGCTCTACCGGCGCCTGCCGTGGATCGCGCTCGTCATCACCATCGTCGTCCTCGTCTCGGCGGCGTTCGCCGAGCCCGCCGTGCGCGACGCCGTGACGCACGGGCCCATCCCGATCGCGCGTCTCTCGCGCCCGATGGGCTACGTCGCCCTCGCGCCGCTCTCCGACGTTCTCGACACGCTGACGCTGTTCACCGTGCGGCAGCACATCGCGCTGCTGCTCTGGGCGATCGTCCTCTACGCCGCATACCGGATCTGGCGCGGTCGCCGCCGCGAGAACGCGGGCCGGCGCGCGGCCTGGGAGGTCGGCTACGCGGTGCTCTTCCTGCTGGGCCTCGTGTTCATCTACGCGCTGGGCGCGCTGGCGCCGCGGCCGATGGCCGCGCTGGCGATCGACGATCCTGCCCACAACGAGGTGTTCGCGGCGGACTTCCACTCGCACACGCACTACTCGCACGACGGGCGGCACGGCTGGACGGCGGCCGACGTGCGCGACTGGCACGCCGACGCCGGCTTCGATGTCGCCTACGTCACCGACCACGCGAGCTTCGCCGGCGCCGAGCGAGGGGAGGCCGACAATCCGTCGCAGGCCGGCGAGGGCACGCTGCTGCTTCAGGGGATCGAGGCCTACTTCAACGGCGAGCACGTGAACGTCCTCGGCGCCGGGCGGCGCTACAAGGGGCTGCTCACGCCCAACCTGAAGGACGTGGACGTGCAGGCGTTCACGCTCACGAGCTCGCTGCGCGGCGCCGAGCCGGTGCTGATCGAGACGCTCCCGGGGAAGCTGGCGAAGATGGTGGCCGCCGGCCCGGCCACCGCCGGCGTCCGCGCCATCGAGCTCGTGGACGGCGCGCCGCGCGGCCTCCAGCAGACGCGGCTCGAGCATGACCGCATCGTGCACCTCGCGGACAGCCTCGACCTCGCGCTCGTCGTCGGCTCCGACAACCACGGGTGGGGACGCACGGCGCCCGGCTGGACGCTGCTCGACATCCCGGGGTGGCGCGGCATGTCCGCCGATTCGCTGGAGACGCAGATCGAGGGCTCCCTGCGCACCGACCGCCGCCACGCGACGGCCGTGGTCGAGCGCGTGGTCGCCGATCCCGGTCGGAGCACCCTCGCGCTCGTCTTCGCGCCGTGGATCGCGGCGTGGCGGATGTTCACGACGCTCTCCACCGACGAGCGCGTGATGTGGGCCGTGTGGACGTGGGTCGTCGTGATCGCCGCGCGCCTGATCGCCGTCCGCCGCCGGCGGCCGGCGTGAAGAAGGCGTTCGCGATCGTCACGGCGGCGGCGGCGCTGCGGCTCGTCGTCGCCGCGCTCATCCCGCTCTTCCCGGACGAGACGTACTACTGGGAGTGGTCGCGCCATCTCGCCGCCGGCTACTTCGACCATCCCGCGGGAATCGCGCTGCTCATCCGCGCCGGGACGACGCTCGCCGCGCTCACCGGCGTGGGGCCGAGCGCACTGTCGGTCCGGCTCTTCCCGGTGCTCGCCGGGTGGGTCGGATCCATCGCCCTCGCCGCGACCGCGTGGCGTCTCGGCGGCGACCGCGCCGCGTTGCACGCCGCGGTCGCCGTGACCGTGCTGCCGCTCGCCGCCGCGGGGCTGGTGCTCGCGACGCCCGACGCGCCGCTGCTCGCCGCGACGGCGGTGGGTCTCTACCTCGTGGTCCGGGCCGTCCAGGCGCCGCCGCGCACGCGCGAGTCGCTCGCCTGGTGGACGCTGACCGGGCTCGCGCTCGGCGCCGCGTTCTGCTCGAAGTACACGTCGATCCTGCTCCCGGTCGGGGTGACGCTCGCCGTCGTGTTCCGGCGCGACCTGCGGCCGCGTCTCGCCGAACCGGGACCGTACGTCGCGTGCATCGTCGCCACGCTCGTCTTCCTGCCGGTGCTCGTGTGGAACGCGCACCACGGCTGGATCTCGTTCGCGTTCCAGGTGCATCACGGGCTCGGCGCGCCGAGCGGCTCCCCCGTCAAGCGCGAGCTCGACCTCCTCGGCGGCCAGGCGGGGCTCGTCTCCCCGATCCTGTTCGTGCTGATGATCGTCGCCTGCGTGCGCGCGTGGCGCAGCGGCGCGCCGGCGGCGCGGCTCCTCGCCGTGGTCGCCGTGGTCTCGTTTGGCTTCTTCGTCGTGAGCGCGCTGCGGCGGCCAGTCGAGGCGAACTGGCCGGCGCCGACCTACATCGCGGCGATCCCGCTGCTGGCGATCGCCGCATGGGGCGCTATCGGGCGCCGGTGGCTCGTCGCCGGGTACTGGCTGGCGGGGCTGCTTTCGGGGTTCGTGTACCTGCACGCGATCACCGGGCGACTCCTGCCGATCCCCGCTCGACGCGACCCCATCGCGCGCGCGATCGGCTTCGACCGCCTCGCGCAGCAGGCCGAGGCCGCGCAGCGCGCCGCCTCGGCGGTGAGCGGCACCGCGTCGTGGCTCGGCGCCGATCGGTACCAGGACGCGTCGGAGATCGCGTTCCACGCCCACGACCAGCCGACGGTCTTCTCGGTGAACCTGTCGGGGCGCGCGAACCAGTACGACCTCTGGCCGGGCTTCCCGGAGCTGGCGCGTCGCGGGGACGATCTCGTCCTCGCGCTGGACGAGGTGCCGGGGATGCACTCCACCGCCGCGCGCCTCGCGCCCTTCTTCACGGCGGTACGGCGGGGCGCGCTGGTGCCCCTCGAGCGCCGCGGCGACGTCATCACCAGGCGGCGGATCTGGATCCTGCTCGGCTGGAGGGGTGGGTGGCCCGCCTCCGACGCCGGCCTGCCGATCAGTGCTGGACCGCCGCGCGCACGCGATCGAGGAGCGCGATGAGCTGTCGCTGCTCCCGTTCGTCGAGCAGCGAGACGGCGCGGTCGACGGCGCCGTCCACCTGCTCCTCGAGGGCATCGAGCAGCGCGAGCCCCCGCTCGTTGATCCGGCACAGCACCTGACGCCGATCGGGGGAGCAGCGCTCGCGCGAGATCAGGCCGGCCTGCTCCAGGCGGTCGATGAGGCGCGTGATGCCGGGCGCCTCCTCGATCATCCGGTCGCGGATCGTGAGCGTCGGCAGCCCCTGCGCCCCCGAGCCGCGCAGGATGCGCAGGACGTTGTACTGCTGCCGCGTGATGCCGTGCGGCTCGACGACCTGCGAGATCGCCCGCTGCAGGAGCGACGCGGTACGCATGATGCCGACCGCGGCTTCCGCGCCAGGGGTGCGGAACGGGACGCGCTGCTGCAATTCCCGCTGGACTGCGCCGTCCTTCTTGGCCATCGTCGGCTCCCGGGGATGCGAGATCCAGTCCGGACATTATACTGATTCCGCGGTCGTGCGGCGAATTTCACTGAGGCGACTCCACGATGACGACGCCACGCTTTCGCCCCCCCCAGCAGACCCGCAGTCAGGAGACCCTCGACCGGATCCTGGACGCCGCGGAGAACGTCCTCGACGAGAAGATCTTCTCGGAGGCGACCCTCGCCGAGATCATGCACCGCGCCGGGGTCACCGTCGGCGCCTTCTACCGTCGGTTCCCGGACAAGGACGCCCTGCTGCACCTGCTCGACGAGCGGTTCTTCGAGGAGCTGCACGCGCGCGCCGCTTCGGAGCTGGATGCCGGGCGGTGGGCCGGCGCCTCGATCGCCGAGGTGGTGTCGCACTTCTGCCGGGAGGCGGTCGCGCTGTATCGGGCACGTCGCGGCCTGCTGCGCAGCCTCTTCCTCCGGGCGCGTGTGGACCCGGTGCTCCAGCAGTCGGCACGGCAGGTCAACGCCGAGTACATCAATCGCCTGAAGGTCCTCATGCTACCGCGGCGCGACCAGATGTCGCACCCAGAGCCGGAGCGGGCGATCGAGCTCGGGTACATGATCGTCGTGGGGGCGCTCCGGGAGACGGTGCTGTTCGGTGAGGTGTGGCCGCACCCCGAGCGGGTGGTGGACGACGGCCTCTCCGCGGAGCTGGCCCGAGTCTACCTGGCATACCTCGGGGCGCCGCTGCCGGCGAGCGGGCGCAGCGAGGGGCTGGCGGGGGCTGGCGCGCAACGGTAATCCGCGATATCATTCTTCCCGGCGTCAGACTCCGCAGGAGGACGCCCATTGCCGCGGGATCCGTTCTCCCGCGTGTACGAACATAGATCGCCGGAGTGATCCGGCGGACGCACGTTGGAGCGCCCGGGCGACCCCCGGGCGTTTTCCATTGCGCCCGTCATGTGCACGGCCGCCGCACGGGACGTCGGATGATGCATGGGGCGTCGCCGGCGGTATTACGTTCCTTCGAGGTGTCGTTGGACCGCCGTGCCGTGGTGAAACCTCTTCGCGCCCGAACCATGCCCGTCCCCCGCGATCTCGACACGTTCTTCACCGCGAACCAGGTTCGCATCCGCGACGAGCTGTTCGACCTGCTCCGGATCCCGAGCGTGAGCGCGCGCTCCGAGCACAACCAGGACACCGCGCGCGCCGCCGAATGGGTCGCGGCCTCGCTGCGCAAGGCGGGGCTCGAGGCGACGGTGCACCCGACGCCTGGACACCCGATCGTCGTCGGGGAGTGGCGGGGCGCGCCGGCCGGCGCGTCGACGGTGCTCGTCTACGGCCACTACGACGTCCAGCCGGCGGAACCGCTCGAGCTGTGGGAGAGCCCGCCCTTCGAGCCGACGGTGCGCGACGGAAAGATCTTCGCGCGGGGGTCGGTGGACGACAAGGGACAGCTCTTCCTGCACGTGAAGGCACTCGAGGCGCACCTGCGCGTGCGCGGCGCGCTCCCGGTCAACGTCATCGTGCTCGCGGAGGGCGAGGAGGAGGTCGGGAGCGACAACCTCGCGACCTTCATCGAGCAGCACAGGGAGCTGCTGGCGGCCGACGCGGTCGTGATCTCCGACTCGTCCATGTTCGCGCCCGGGCTGCCGTCGATCCTGTCGTCGCTGCGCGGGCTGGCGTACTTCCAGATCGACGTGCAGGGCCCGTCGGTCGATCTCCACTCGGGGAGCTACGGCGGCGCGGTGGTGAACCCGGCGATGGCGCTCGCGCGCATCCTCGCCACGATGCACGACGAGCATGGTCGCGTGGCGATCGCCGGCTTCTACGACCGGGTGCGCGACTGGGGGGAGGCGGCGCGCGGACAGATCCGCGCGCTCCCCTTCGACGAGCGCGCGTTCCAGGCGGAGACGGGTGCCCCCGCGCTCGGCGGCGAGCAGGGGTACACGACGCTCGAGCGCATCTGGATGCGGCCGACGTGCGAGGTGAACGGGCTGCTGAGCGGCTACACCGGGGAGGGCGCGAAGACGGTGCTCCCGTCGCGGGCGATGGCGAAGGTGAGCTGCCGGCTGGTGCCGGACCAGGATCCGGCGGAGATCGAGCGCCTGATGACGGCGCACGTGGCGAAGGTGGCGCCCGCGGGGGTGACGGCGACGGTGACGGCGCTGCACGGGGGGAAGCCCTGGCGCGCCGAGCTGGGTGGGCCGCTGTACGAGGCGGCGCGGCGGGCGCTGGCGGAGGCGTTCGGGCGCGAGCCGGTGATCACGGGGGAGGGCGGCTCGATCCCGGTCGTGGACGACTTCCAGCGGATCCTCGGCGCGCCGGTGCTGCTGATGGGGTTCGGCCTGCCGGGGGAGAACGCCCACGCACCTAACGAGTGGCTGAGCGAGAAGAACTTCTGGGGCGGCATGCGCGCCGTGGCGGCGCTGTGGGAGGAGCTGGGGCGGAAGGGGTGATGGGGTGAGCGGCGGCCCGCGACGTCGTCGCCGGCCGCCACTCAGAACTTCCACTCGTGGATGATGAACGCGCCGATCTGCTGCGTCGCCCGCCACGGCTGGCCGGTGAGGGTCGGCTCGAGGAGGATCACCCGCGGCTCGAAGCTCAGGTCGTAGCGCCAGCCCTTCGGCGTGCGGTACTCGAGCCGCAGGCCGGGGCGCTGGATCTGCTCCTGGACGCCGAGGAAGGTCCGCGGGTTGAGGTACTTCCCCGCCTCGACCCGCGTGTCGGCGAGGAAGCTCGAGAGGTTCCCGCCGCCGACGATCTGCGTGACCTCCGGCGTCGCGCCGGGGGTGATGTCGAAGAAGTCGGCGCCCGTGGCGCGCCCCGCCTCCTGCTGGAGCTGCTGGATCGCCACGCCTAACGCGACGCCCTCGAGGCGCTTCATGGCGAGCGCCGCGCCGACGCCGACGAGGTCGCCCGGCGTGCCGACGCTCGCGACGCTCGACCCCTCCGGCTGCATGAGCGAGCTGGTGGAGCGGCCGAAGGCGAGGAGGCTGAGGAGCTCCGACTGCGTCTTCGGCGGCTGTGCGTCGCTGTCGAGCGAGAGCGACGGGTGCCGCAGCGTGCCGCCGACGAGCACCTTGATCGTCAGCGCCGGGTTGTTGGCGACCTGCACCTGATACTCGCCGGTGATCTGGAGCAGCGGATCCAGCTCCTGCGTGCCGGTGAACGTCGCCGAGCCGCGCGCGATCTGGAAGCGCTTGCTGAGGAAGTTGTACTCGCCGCGGTCGGTCGCCACCGCGCCCGTGAGCGCGAGGTTGCCGCTGTCGAGGCGCACGAAGACGGGATAGTCGGTGTAGATCTCGACGTTCGCTTCCTGGTTGCGGACCCACGTGTTGCGCTGCACGGCGACCGCCACCTCCATCCGCAGGTTCTGGAGGAAGGGCGAGGGCGCCTCGAAGAGCTTCGCTGTCGCCGCCGTCGAGGTGTCGACGACGTTGAACAGCCCGGGGTCGCCGGCGCTGATGACGTGGCGGCCGGTGGGCTCCGGCGCGTAGATCACGCCGCCGCGCAGGTTGACCTGCCCGCTGAGGTACGGACGGTTGAACGGGCCGGTGAGCGCGAGTCCCGCGTCGGCGCGGAGCTGCCCGCGGTCGTTGTTCAGCACCTCCGCGCCGTGGGTCACGAGGTAGAGGTTGAAGGACGGCTCGCGGAAGTTGCCGATGCCCAGCGTGCCGCGGACGCGGATCTGGCCGCGGCTGTCGCCGACGATGGAATCCACGTACACCGTGTCGCCCGCCATGCGCACGGTGCCGACGACGTCGTCGATGGTGATGCCCGGGTAGTTCAGCTTCACCGTGCCGTTGCGGACGAGGAGGCCGCCAGCCATGGACGGACGCCGCAGCGTGCCGCGCAGCGCCATGCGTCCGGCGGCGAGCCCGTGCACGTTCGAGACGGCGGCGGTGAACTGCGGGATCAGCTCGAGGGGCAGGCTGTCCGCGACCACGTCCACCGACGCCGGGCCGTCGAGCACGCGCGGTCCCGTCACGTTCTGGAGCGCGAGATTCAGCGGCAGCCGCGCGTCGACGACGGCCATCGGCGCCCCGCCGTCGCGCAGCGCGTCGAGATGGCCGCTCAGCAGCCGCGCCGCGTAGCCGAAGGTGCCGTGCAGGTCGGGCACGGGGGTCGAGTCGTACGTCGCCTGCGCCATGGCGAAGGCGCCGCGGAAGGTGGGCGCGGCGAGCGTCCCCGCCATCGAGCCGTCGAGCGTGAGGATCCCCTTGAGCGGCACATCCGACTGCAGGAGGTCCGCGAGGTTCTCGACCTGGAAGTTCTGGATGATGAGGTCGAAGTTCGCCAGCCCCTTCGTCGGGAGGAGGCCGTTGGCGTAGATGCGGCCGTTCGCGCCGTTCGTGAGCTCGAAGGCGTCGACGCGGATGCCGTTCCCGCCCCAGTGCACGACGGTCGGATGCGGCGCCTGCCAGCGCGTGGTGTCGAAGCGCAGCACGAGGCTGGAGAGGCGCAGCTCGTTGGCGTTCGTCGCCAGCGTGTAGTTGCCCATCGCCGTGTAGTCGCGCTGCGTGTTCTGCCTGACGAGGAGCTCCACGCGGCCGGAGGGGCCGGTCTTCGACAGCCGACCCTCGAGGGTGTCGAAGGCGAAGCCCGCCGCCGTGAGGCTGTCCGCGCCGATGCCCAGCGCGATGGTGGACGACGGGGTGCGCGCCCCCGTCCACGCGTACTCGGCGACGAGCCGCCGGGCCGTGTAGCCGTGGACGTTCAGGTCCTTCCCGGCCAGCCGGCCGCGGAGGTCGAAGTCGTGCAGGTTCCCGCGCAGGGTGCCGGCGGCGTAGAGCGAGCCGGCGACGGTGACCGGCACCGCCCGCGGCGTGTCGAGGGGCACGCGTGGCATGCGCCGGCCCGTGGCGATGCGCTCGATCTCGGTGGCGTTGGCGACGCGCAGCGAGTCGGCGCGATGGCGGCGCAGCGCGCGCGCGACGCGTCCCGGGCGCGGGCGCACGAAGCCGGTGTCCGGTCCGGTGTGCGGCAGCAGCCGGTCGTAGGCGCCGAGCGAGTCGACGACGACGCGGTACGACAGCTCGCCGCTCCGCCCGGCCGCCAGGCCGAAGGTGCCGCCCGCCGTGACGAGGGTGTGCGCCCCGCTCAGCCGCAGCCGCGCGACGTCCGCCAGGCCGTGCGCGATCGTCACGCGCACGGAGCCGCTGTCGATGGCGACGCTGTCGTAGCGCGAGGCGCGCAGGTCGGCGGCGAAGGCGGCGTGCATCGTCGCCGGGTCGGTGCCCGCGCCGCGCGCCGTCGCCCGCAGGCTGAGCGACGTGCGCGGGGCCTTCGCCAGCACGGCGTGCGCGTCGAAGACGTGCAGGCCGACGGCGAGATCGTAGCGCCTGGTCGCCCCGCCGGGGCCGAGCTGTCCGGACGCGACGAGCCGGCCGCCGCCGGCGAGGCGGAGGTCCGTCCGGAGGCGGAGATCGGCGAGGGTGCCGGTGACGTGAATGGGACCGGCGGCGTAGCCCTGCAGCCCCACCGCGGGCGCGAAGCGGCCGACCTCGACGAGCGACACGGGGTGCGCCGTCATGTCCACGTCGAACCACTTCGTGCCGTCGAGCCGCAGCGTCGCGCGGCCGTTGACGGACGAAACGGTGCCCCGGTCCGCCAGCGTCACGTCGGCCACCGCCGACATCTCGCGCTTCGTCCAGCCGTTCAGGTACGCGGTGCCGGTCAGGGTGCCGCGGATCGGGAGGGTGGGGATCGCCGTCGTGGCGAGCGCCACCTGGAGCGGATGCATGCGCAGGAAGAAGCGGCTCGCGCGCACGCCGTCGCCGAAGCCGAGCACCCCGTGCGCGGTGATGTCGCTCGTCCCGGCGCGCTGGTCGTCGTAGGCGACGGCGCCGTCCATCGCCAGCGCGTGCTTGCCGCCGCTCACCACGGCGTGGCCGGTGAAGGTGCCGCGGCGCGGCGACCGGAAGCCGGGGATCAGCTCCTCGAGCAGCCGGGTGTCGACGTCGGCGAAGTGGAGGTTCGTGTCGTGGATGGTGAACGTGTCGGACTGCGTCCACCCGAAGCTGCCGGTGATGTGCGTGGGCCCGGAGACGACGTTGGCGTTGTAGGCGTAGTAGTCCTGGATCTCGCCGACCCACTTCAGGTTGAAGTCGAGCCGCCCCTCGCCGCGCGACGGGAGGCGCGGGTAGAGCCAGCGCAGGTCGGCCAGCGCCGCGGGGCGGCCGTGCAGGCGCAGCCACATGTCCGCCGTGTTGAAGACGTACGCGCCGTCGCCGCTGATCTGCGACGCCGGCAGCCGCGCGTCCACGCCGTGCCAGAAGAGCGAGTCGTTGTTGAAGAGGAAGCGCCCCTGCATGTCGCGCACGTCCGCCGCCGGCGGACGGAAGGGGAGCGCCAGCATCTGGAGCGACGCGACCTGCGCGACGCGGTACCTGTAAGCCGGATCCGAGAGCTGGAGGAGGGGCAGCTTCGAGTAGACCTGTCGCAGCTCCACGACCTTCTGGTAGCCGCCCGGCGCGGGCGCGATGACGAGCCGCGACTTGCCGTGCAGGGCGGCCCGGATGGCGCTGTCGCGCGCCGCCGCGGGCAGCTTGCCGCTCGGCTCCCACGGGGTGCGCACGATCAGGTGCCCGTCGAGGACGGTCACGTTCGTGAACCGCAGCCAGCTCCCCCACCCCGGCGCCTGCGGCCCCTTCGGCGCGCTCCGCGGGAAGATGCGCTGGTAGTTCCACATCCCGTCCGGCGGCCGGTCGAGCACGATCACCGGCCGCACCACGCGCACGTCGCGCAGGTAGATCTTCCGGTGGAGGAAGGGCCAGATCGCATAACGAGCGCTCAGCTCGTCCGCGGCGAGGAAGGGCGCGCCCGTCGAGTCGCGGATGGCGAAGTCGTGGATCGTGATCCCCGACAGCAGGTTCCCCGTGATGCGCCCGATCGTGACCTGTCCGTGCACCATGCCGTGCATCGCCGACAGCGCGAACTGCCGCACCTTCTCGTGCCCCCACGGCGTGGCGCTGAGGATCCAGATCGCCAGCATGGCGAGGACGACGATCACCGCCACGATCCCGACGATCGCCTCCACCACGCGCCGCGCCGCCCGCAGGGCCGACATCAGAACGCCTCGCCGATGGAGAAGTGGAGCACGAGCCGGTTGAGCAGCGCGCCGGTGCCCTGCGCGTAGCGTCGCTTGAGGGCGAGCGGCACGATGCGCTTCCGTCCGTCCACCACGGTGGCCGTGACGACCGTGAGGTCCTCCGTGATCGACGGGGCGTAGCCGAAGTCCACGCGGATCGGGCCGACGGGCGAGCGGTAGCGGAAGCCGAACCCCGGCGTGATCGCCCCCGTGCCCTTCGCGATCTGCCGCAGGTCGGCGACCGAGTGCAGCGCCGACTCACCGACCGTCGCCCCGTCCACGAACACCGCGCCCTCCAGGTTGTACTGGGCCCAGACGGGGAAGCGGAGCTCGATGCTGCCGAGGACGAGCGAGGTGCCGCCGAGCGGCCGCGGGGTGAAGTCGCCGTTGGTGAGCCCCGCCGCGTTCGGATCGCAGCTCTGCACCGGCACCGTCGGCGCGCAGCGATAGACCGTGTCGCGCCCGGTCACGGTGCTCACGCGCAGCGACGCCTCGTCGATCGTCAGGATGCGCGGCCCGAGCTGGTTCTCGCCGTAGCCGCGCACCGACCGCGAGCCGCCGGCGTAGAAGCGCTTGCTCGGGTGCAGCACGCCGATGTCCGTGCGGCCGCCGCCCATCGGGCGCACGATGCCGAGCTGCAGGTGCGTGGCCAGGACGATGCTCCGCGTGCGGCCGAAGCCGAAGTACATCGCCCCGTCGAAGACGCCGCGGTTGTAGCGATAGTCGGACAGGGTGAGCGACGACGCGTGCTCCAGGTCGAGGTGTGCCAGGTAGCCGTGCGTCGGCTCGAAGGGATCGTCGGTCCGGTCGACGAAGCCGGTGAAGAGCAGCGGCGACAGGCTCTGGTGCGACCGCAGCGACCCGATGGTGAGCGTGTCGCACACGCCGTAGTTCACGCAGAAGTAGACGTCGCCCGCCTCCACGCGGGCGATCTCGTACCGGTAGTTCAGGCTGAGCGGCGCCCGCGGATCCACCGTGTGCGTGTAGGTGGCGGTCGCGCCGTAGCCGCGGTCGATGTAGATGCCCGGCGCCTCGCGGCGGTGCGCGAAGATCCCGAGTCCCAGCGCGTCCGCCGGGCGCTGCAGGAACGCGGGCTGCTTGAAGTCGATGCTCGCCGCCCACGTCGGCTGCAGGTACAGCCGCCGCTCCGCCGCCGGGAGCCCCTTCACGTTGTTGTAGAAGATGCCCGTCCCGTTGAGCGAGGGCGCGAACAGGTCCCCCGCGCTCGCCGTCACGTCGAGCCGGCGCGCGCCGCCGAGCATGTTGTAGTTCGTGTACGTCGACTGGAGCTGGCCGAAGTCCACCGTGTTCAGCCCCCCGCCGGTGCTCACGCTGTGCGTCGGCGCCTCGATCAGCTGGATGTCGATGGTCTTGATGCTGTCGCCCCGCGGCGTCCCGATCGTCACCAGCCGGAAGAGGTTCGACTCGTAGAGATTCCGCTGGCTCTCGAGCACCGCCTTGCGGCGATAGAGATCCCCCTCGCGGAAGGTGAGCGAGTTGCGGACCGTCCGGTCGCTCACCTTGTGGTTCCCGGTGATGTTGATCTGGCCGACGCGGGTCGTCCACTTCGGGATCACGGCCATGTCCACGTCGCCGACCTTCCTCACCGTGTCCACGCGCGTCGCCGTGTCCACCACGGCATCGCTGTGCCCGTCGTCCCACATCTCCTGGAGCCACATCACGCGCATCGAGTCGAGGAGCGTGAGGTCGAGCGGCTCCCCGGCGTGCAGCAGCGTGAGCGCGTTCCGGCGGCGGTTGGAGACGAGCGTCGAGTCGTAGAGGATGCGCAGGCGCGCGATCGTCGTCGGGGCGTGCTCGTGGACGTCGAAGACGACCTTCACCCCGGGTCCCTGCGGCGTGACGGCGGTGTCCACCGTCGCGTCGCGATAGCCGCGCAGCCAGTAGAAGACGCGGATGCGGATGACGTCCCGGGCCAGCTCGTCGTGGTTCAGGTAGTGCCGGTCCATGAACGTGCCCGAGTGGCTGACGAGGCAGAACGGGTACAGCAGGAGGTTCTTGCAGGTGGACGCCTGCGTGTAGATGCTCTTCTGCAGCTCGCGGACGTCCACGTGCTTCACGCCCCGGAAGACGAGGCTCCGCACCTCCGGGTCGGGCTGCCGGTGCGCACGATCGGACTGGGCAGCCAGCGTGGGCACCCAGAGCAGCAGCGCCACCCCCGCCGCCAATCCCCGCACCGCGTGGATCGCTGAGCGAGACATGGCATGGGGTCAGGTAAGCAAGCTGTAGGCCGGGGGCCGGGGGGCGGGGGGCGGGAGGCGGGAGGCGTAGGGACGCGGGACGCGCGGCGCGTTCGGGCTTGACGGCCCGTCCGGTCCCCTCGCGCCGCCGCTGACTCCTCTACCCGGCCAGCCTCAAAGAGCTGACGCGAATCGGGCGAATGATGCGAATCGGCGGGTGATCTCAACCGGTGAATGCAACAGATTCCTGCATTCACCGGAGGCAGCGTGG
>CAMLIT010000019.1 GCA_946480295.1 uncultured Gemmatimonadota bacterium | reverse complement strand
CGTCCTCACCGCCCGGCGCGTTGGCGACGACGGACATCGCCGCGCTGTTCGAGCGCCGCACCGGGATGAGGATCGTGACGTCGCTCCCGTCCCCCCGCGCCTCGACCCGCCGCCGCTCCCCCTCGTCCGTGATCGCGAGCTCGTGCGTCGGCGAGTACGGCCTGCCTAACGATGCAGAGGGCATGTAGGTGAGGACGAAGGAGGGCGCCTGCGGCGCGAAGCGATCGTCGGCATACGGGCGCGTCCCTCGTCCCTCGTCCCTCGTCCCCACCGCCTCCCGCCTCCCTCCTCCCGCCCCCCGCACGTAGTCGATCCGCCACGCGTCCCCCTCCCGCTCCACCACGCTCTGGAAGCGCACGACCACGCGCTTCTCCTCCCCCGGGTTGATCGGGAAGATGCGCGCGCGCAGCAGCCCATACCCCATCCACTCGACGAGCGCCGGGTCGCGCTGGCGGCGCACGATCTCCTCGTAGATCCGCCGCGCGTCGGGGGCGCTCATCGTCTCGCCGGAGACCAGCTCGCCGTTGATCGAGAGCTCGAGGTCCTGGAACGCGGCGTCCTTCGGCAGCGGGAAGACGTAGTCGGCTTCCCCGACCATGTTGCCGCGATTGACGAAGCGCTCGTCCACCTCGTAGCGCAGCACGCGGCCGACCAGCTCCACGCGGACGTCGCTGCGCGTGCGGACGATGTCCGCCGAGCGGCACGGCGCGACGGGCATGCGTACGTCCGGCCGCGGGACGCAGGGGCCGGGGATGATCCACCCCTGCGCGCCGGCGAGGGCGGGCAGGAGGGCAAGGAAGGCGGCGGCGAGGAACGGCCTGACGAGTCCGGGCATGGTGTTCTCCGGTGGGATCCGTCAGGGAGACGTCGGCGGGGGGCGCGTTTGCACATCCGGGCGCGACGCGCCGGCCGACAAGCGCGTATATGACAGTGGCCCAGGCTGTTGCGAGGGATGCCGACCGAGCCGGTGTGCAAGTCGGCGTCCGACGGACGTCTCCCGGTATCACACCGGGAGCCGACATGAGATTGCTCGTCGCCGCACTCGCCGCGTTCTTCCTGCAGGTCGACAGCATCGTCGTCCCGCGCGGCCGGGCCGCCATCGCGACGCCGTGTGTCCCCACCGAGCACATGCCCGTCCTGGGCCGGCATCCGCGCCAGCACGACCCGATGTCAGTGCTCCAGCCGGACAGCACCTTCCGATCGCGCATGCCGGTGCTGATGCTGCAGGCGTGCTACCTCGTCGATTCGCTGCGGCGCCAGCGCTGACGCGACCGGCGGGCGCGGCGCGCGCGCCCGCGGCACGACCCGATCGCCCCGCCCGCCGTGAACGAACTCGCTCGCCGGCGAGTTCCTGCGCGAAAGGAGGGCCGCATGCAGCTCAAGACCATCACCCCGGAAGGCATCCCCGCCGCGCTGGCCAGGGCCGAGCGCTACCGCCTGCTCGACGACTCGTGGGCCGCCGAGAGCATCTGCCTCGACGTCCTCGAGATCGACCCGGAGAACCAGAACGCGCTGGTCACGCTGCTCCTCGCGATCACCGACCAGTTCCCCGACGACCTCACCGACGCGGTGCAGCGCGCGCGCGCCGTGCTCCCGCGCCTCCACGACCCCTACGACCGCGCGTACTACGCGGGGATCATCCTCGAGCGGTGCGCGAAGGCGCAGCTCCAGGGCGGCCTGCACGGCGCGGGCGAGGTGGCCGCCGAATCGCTGCGCGAGGCGATGCGCGCCTACGAGCTCGCCGAGCGGCAGCGCCCCGCCGGCAACGACGACGCGATCCTCCGCTGGAACACCTGCGCCCGCCTCCTCGCGCGCCACGAGCGCGAGGACGAGCCGGCGGAGTACGTCGCCGCGCTGGGGGAGTAGCCACGACAAAGGGCCGCATCCCTTGGAATGCGGCCCTCCCCCCAGCCGACCGGACGGGGGCCCCCGCCCGATCGACTGGCGCGGCGCGGACAGCCCTCTTCCATGCCCGCGACCGCGCCCTCACGACCCCACCCGTGCCTAACGAACGGTCAGCGAATCGAGCGCCACGCGCACCAGCCCGGCCGACGCGTCGTACTTCACCGAGAAGGTCAGCGGGTACTCGCCCGGCTTCTGATAGGCCTGCGGCTGCTTGATCGGCGCGGACACGTCCGGCTGGCTGGCCAGGAAGTCCCGCGTGATCATCGGCTCGACGAACACCATCGAGCCCCGCGAGAAGCCGTAGATGAACGTCTTGTCGAAGGGATGGCCGTGGAACTCGGCGGACAGCGTGTCCACCCAGTGGACGCCCATGTCCGGCACGCTCTCCACCCCCGACATGTAGTCCTGCGGCACGTACTGCGCGGGCACGGTCACCGTGTCCGAGCCGCCGGTGATCGCCGCCTGCTGGCTCTCGTTGATGATGTAGAAGTGGAAGTCGAAGTGCGGCACCTGGTACATCGCCGGCGGGTGCCCCTGCGCGTTCCAGTTCAGCATCACGTGGTCCCACGGGCCGGGAACGGTCGCCGGCAGGGGGAGGGTCCACATCGCGTCCGAGGTCGGGAGCCCGTCGAGCGCGGACGTCGTGAGCTTCACGCCCAGCGTGGCGACGCCGTGCGAGCCGAAGGCGATATAGGTGCGCGCCGTGCCGTTGCCGACGTTCACGGCGGGTCCGTCGACCTCCGCCGGGCCGGCGCTGGTGCTGCTGTCGGAGCCGCAGGCGGCGAGCAGCGCGGTCGAGGCGGCCAGCAGGATGGCGAGGCCGCGCCGTGACGTGTTCCGGTAGTTGACGAGTCGCTTCAAGGGTGAACCTCCTGGCTGCTGATCGTGACGGGCGCCGGGTGGCGCTCCGTAGCCGGGAAGGTTCGCCGAGGAGCGGCGGGCGCGCTGTCCCATCTTTGTGGGACAGCGGCACGAGGGCAGGAGGGGGGCCGCGCGCCGGCGGCGGCTCCTACTGGCGCGTCTTCGTCGTGATGAGCACGACGCCGTTGGCGCCGTCGGCGCCGTAGAGCGCGGCCGCCGCCGCGTCCTTGAGGACGTCGATGCGCGCGATGTCGTCGGGATTGATGCCGGTCAGCGCACTCCCCGGCGCCCCGCCGCGCGGCAGCGGCATGCCGTCGATCACGAACAGCGGCTCCGCGCTGCCGAAGAAGGAGGTCGCGTTGCGCACGCGGATGGTGAAGCCGCCATCCGGCAGCGGGAGCACCTGGACGCCGGCGAGGCGGCCCTGGAGGAGCTGCTCGACGCGGGCGACGCGCTCCTCTGCCACGCGCGGCGTGCGCACCGAGCCGACGGCGCCTGTGACGTCGCGCCCGGGGGTGCTGCCGTAGCCCACGCGCACGGTGTCGCCGGTGGCGGGGGCGGGAGCGCGCGCGGGGCGCGCCCGACCCGGCGCGCACGCGCCGACGAACACGAGGACCGCGCCACCGCCGCAGCGAGCGACGAGGCGAGCGCACCGACGAGTCGACATATCCACTCCTGGGCCGACGCTCCATGGTAGCGCAGGGACGGGGCCAGCGCAGTGGGGCGGGGGCGATACACATCCGGCGGAGCAACCCCGGCCGGCTGGCCGCATTGACAGATGCCCGGCCGCGCCGTACGCTTGCTGCCGTTCGATCTGGTTCGGATGCGTTCAGGGCGGTTCGAGCAATGAAGCCTCAGCGCGCCACCATCTCCGATGTCGCCCGCCAGGCGGGGGTCTCCAAGGCCACCGTCTCCGCCGTGCTGAACGACAGCGACGCCGTCAACGCCGCCACCCGCGAGCGCGTGCTCGAGGCGATCGACGTCCTCAACTACCGCCGCAGCGGCGCCGCGCACGCCGCCCGCGCGGGACACACCGACGGGCCGCGCGAACGCGCCCTCGGCCTCCTCATCAAGGAGCTCGACAACCCGTACTACGCCGAGATCGTCCTCGGCGCGCGCGCGCAGGCGAGCCGCGCCGGCTACACCCTCCTCGTCGCCAGCTCGGAGGGCGAGTACGCCGCCGAGCGCCGCGCCGTCGCCACCCTCCAGGCGATGGACGTCGCGGGGCTCATCGCCACCCCCGTCCTCGACGAGCACGCGGACCTCTCGCACTTCTTCGAGCTGAAGCGCCGCAACCTCCCCTTCGTCCTCCTCGAGGAGGTGCGCGGCGTCCCCGCCAGTCTCGTCGACATCGACAACCGCGAGGCGTCGCGGAAGGCGATGGCGTACCTCATCGCCCAGGGGCACACCCAGGTCGCGCACTTCGCCGGCCCCGCCTACTCGATGCACAGCCAGCAGCGCATCGACGGCGTGCACCAGGCGTGCAGCGCGTCGCGCCTCGTCTTCACCGACGCCGACATCGTCCCCGCCGGCGCGCACCTCGCCGACGGCTACCGCGCCGGCCTCGCCTACTTCCGCCGCCGCCCCGCCGCCGACCGCCCGACCGCCGTCACCTGCTACAACGACCTCGTGGCGATCGGCGTCTGCCGCGCGCTGGCCGAGCTCGGGCTCCGCGTGCCCGACGACGTCTCCGTCATCGGCTTCGACGACATCCCCCTCGTCGAGTACCTCTCGGTCCCCCTCACCACGATGCGCGTCCCCAAGGCGGAGATGGGGCGGCGGGCGGCGCAGCTCCTCATCCGGCGCGTCGAGGCCGACGCCGCCGTCGCGCCGGAGAAGCTGCTGCTCTGCGCCGAGCTCGTGGTGCGGGGCTCCACGCGCGCGCGCGACGCCGTGCCCGCCGCCGGCGCGCGGCGGGCCAACGGCAACAGCGAGGGCCGCCGACGACGCGGCAGGACGGCGCCATGACCGCGGCCATCCGTCCCCCGCCCTGAGCGGCGCGCGGCGGTGACGCGTGCCGTCGCGCGCGGGTCCGCCAAACGACGATCCGGCCGCGATGCCGCGCCGCGCCCCCGCCGGGTCGTCCCTGTCGACACGAATCGCCCATCGCCGGGCGAGCAGTCCATCCCGACTCCTCATGGAGGGCACCACCTTGACTCCCACACGCCGTCGCCCGAGCCGGCTCGACGCACGCCCGCTCGGCGGCACCTTCCTCATCCGGGCCTCCGTCCTCGCCCTCGCGCTCGCGGCGCTCGTCGCGCCCGCGGCGTTCGCGCAGGCGCCCGGCCGCGTCACCGGCACCGTGGTCGGCGAAGCCGGCCGCCCCGTCGCCAGCGCGCAGGTCTCCATCGTCGGCACCACGCGCGGCGCCGTCACCGGCAACGACGGCCGCTACACCATCGCCGACGTCGCGCCGGGCACCTACCAGATCCGGGCGCAGCGCATCGGCTACACGCCGCAGGTCCAGAGCGTGACCGTCACCGCCGGCGAGACGGCCACCGCCAACTTCGGCCTCACCGTGCTCCCCACCAGCCTCCAGGCGGTGGTGAGCGTGGGCTACACGAGCGAGCAGCGGCGCGACATCTCCGGCGCCGTCACCAGCGTCACCGGGAGCGCGATCAGCGACCAGAAGGTCCCGACGCTCGAGCAGGCGCTCGCCGGGCGCGCGCCCGGCGTCACCGTCACCGCCTCCGGCGAGCCGGGGCGCGCGGCGCAGATCATCATCCGCGGCCAGAACGGCTTCGGCAACCCGTCGCCGCTCTACGTCGTGGACGGCATGTATCTCTCCGAGAACCCGAACATCAACCCGGACGAGATCGAGTCGATCGACGTGCTGAAGGACGCGTCGGCGGCGGCGCAGTACGGCGCCCAGGCGTCGAACGGCGTCATCGTCATCCGTACCAAGCATGGCCGCGCCGGCGCCAACCAGGTGCAGCTCCACTCGTACTACGGCTTCCAGACGGTGCCGAAGCGCATCGACATGATGAACGCGCAGCAGTGGGCGGCGCTCACGATCGAGGCGTACAAGAACGCGAACCTCACCCCGCCCACCGGCACGCAGAATCCCGCCGTCAGCACCGACTGGCAGAACGCCGTCTTCCAGCGCGGCGCGATCCAGGACTACGACCTCCAGGTCTCCGGCGGCACGCCGACGGCGAACTACCTCGTCAGCGGCGGCTACCTCACCCAGGACGGCACCGTCGTCACCACCGCCTTCGACCGCTACAGCTTCCGCGTGAACTCCGACGCGCGGCGCGGCCGCTTCAACTTCGGCGAGAACGTCGCGCTGTCGCAGACCAACCACCGCGGGCTGTGGGGGCTGCCGCTCATCGACGTCGTGCGCATGCTGCCGACGATCCCGGTGCACGATTCGACGAACCCCGGCGGCTGGGGCTACGGCAGCGCGGCGAACCCGAGCTACGGCACCAACCCGGTCGGTGAGCTGGAAGCGAACGTGAACCACAACCGCTCGAACCAGATCATCGGCACCACCTTCGCCGACGTCGAGCTGCTGCCGTACCTGCATTACCGGCTGAACCTCGGCCTCAACTACGCCGACAACCTGCAGAGCGCCTTCCAGAGCATCGACCAGCTCCGGTACCTGACGCCGAACCCGTACGCCACGCTGAGCGTGACGAACGGCAACCGGACCTCCCTGCTCTACGAGAACCTGCTCAACTTCGACGACAGCTTCCGCAACGGCGAGCATCGCGTGACCGCGGTGCTCGGCACGACGTCGCAGCAGGTGGACAACCGGAACCTGCAGGCGTTCCGGCAGGGCTTCTCCGACGAGAACCTCCAGCAGATCGACGCCGGGCAGGTCTCCGGCGCGAGCAACAGCGGCTGGCTGGTGCCCTATCGCACCAACGCCGTGCTCGGCCGCGTGACCTACGCCTTCCACGACCGCTACCTGCTCACGGCGAGCGCGCGCCACGACTGCTCGTCGCGCTTCAGCCCGAACAACCGGTGCGGCGACTTCGGCGCGGGCTCGCTCGGCTGGGTGGCGAGCGAGGAGGGCTTCTTCAAGTCCATCCCGCTGCTCGGGCGCGCCGATTTCCTCAAGCTGCGCGCGAGCACCGGCGTCCTCGGTGACCAGAACATCGGCGACTTCGCCTACGTCGCGCCGATCGGCCAGAACATCAACTACATCTTCGGCGGCTCGCCCGTCTCGGGCGCGATCCAGCAGGCGCTGGCCAACCCGAATCTGAAGTGGCAGGGCAACCGCTCCAACGACGTCGGGCTCGACCTCAACGTGCTCGACAACGCCCTGAGCTTCACCGCGGACTACTACAACAACACCTCCAACCAGCTCCTCGTCTCGGCGCCGATCCCGCCCAGCCTCGGCTCGAGCACGAACCCGGTGGTCAACGCCGGGAGCGTGCGCAACGCCGGCTTCGAGTTCAGCGCGACGCACCACCTCGACCACCGCGGCTTCCAGCTCAACACCACCCTCAACCTGACGACGACGCGCAACCGCGTGCTCTCGCTCGGCAACGGCGGGCAGCCGCTGTTCGCCGGGATCGGCGGCGTGGCGCGCACCGCCGTCGGCCATCCGATCGGCGAGTTCTACGTCAAGCACGTCGCCGGCATCTTCCAGAGCCAGCAGGAGATCGACTCCTACGTCGGGAAGAACGGGCAGAAGATCCAGCCCAACGCCAAGCCGGGCGACATCAAGTACGCGGACCTCAACGGCGATGGGATGATCAACGCCGACGACCGCTACAACGCCGGCAACGGCATCCCCAAGTTCCAGGGGGGCCTCTTCTTCGACGCGAAGTACGCGGCGTTCGACTTCGGCCTCAACCTCCGCGGGAGCTACGGCAACAAGGTCTTCAACGTCGTGCGCTGGTGGACGGAGCGCATGGATGACCTGAACAACTCGCCCGTCGGCCTGACGCCGTGGACGCCGCAGAACCACAGCACGACGACGCCGCGCGCCGTCTTCGGCCCCGAGGGCGCCGCGAACGCCGACCCGGTCAGCGACCGCTGGATCGAGAGCGGCAACTTCACCCGCATCCAGAACCTCGTCGTCGGCTACACCCTGCCGCAGCGGCTCCTCGCGCGCACCGGCGCCAGCTCGGCGCGGCTGTACCTCAACATCCAGAACCTCCACACCTTCACGAGCTACTCGAACTGGGATCCGGAGATCCTCGGCTTCGGCGATCCGCTCGCCCGCGGCATCGATGACGGGTACATCTACCCGACGCCGCGCACGGTGACGTTCGGCCTCGACCTCCGGATGTGAGCCGCGCCATGCGAATCCGACCGACCATCCTCAACTTCCTGCCCTCTGTCGCCATGCGATTCCGCGTGCTGATACCGGCGGTGGTCCTCGGCGCGGCGCTCGCCGGCTGCCGGGCCGACACCTCCGTCACCAATCCGAACCAGCCGAGCAGCGACAACTTCTGGCGGACGTCCAGCGACGCCGTCCAGGGTGTCAACGCGACGTACAACGCGCTGCTCTACCTCGGCACCTACCTGCGCTGGCAGGGCTTCAGCTACGACATCCGCTCGGACGAGGGCTACAGCCCGAGCCCGTGGACCGACCTCGCGAACTTCAACAAGTTCACCTTCGCGAGCTACGACTTCGACGTGAACCGCGACACCTGGAACGACACCTACACCGGGATCTTCCGGGCCAACCAGGTGATCGCCAACGTGCCGAAGATCGACATGGATCCGACGCTGCGCGGCCGGCTCGTCGGCGAGGCCAAGTTCCTCCGCGCGCTCTACTACTTCCATCTCGTCACGCTCTACGGCGGCAACATCCCGATGCCGCTCGAGCCGTCCAAGCCGGGCGACCGGCCGGCGAGCGCGGGCGAGGCCGCGGTGTGGGCGCAGATCGAGAAGGACCTGCAGGACGCGATCGGCGTCCTGCCGAAGCAGTACGCCGACCAGGCCGACCAGGGGCGCGCCACCTGGGGCGCCGCCGAGACGCTGCTCGGCAAGGTCCTGCTGCAGGAGAACAAGTGGGCTGCCGCGGGGACGGAGCTGAAGAAGGTGATCGACGCCAATCTCTACAGCCTCGATCCCGACTACGGCCACAACTTCACGGCGGACGGGAAGAACAACGTCGAGTCCATCTTCGAGGTGCAGGTCGGCAGCGCCGCCCTCTGGTCGTCGCAGCACATCCCGGGGCTCAACATCTCGAAGATGATCGGCCCCTGCGGCCCGAGCTACTGCGACGGGCGGCCGACCCGCTGGTTCTTCAACCAGTTCTTCCCCGACACCCTGAACCGCGCCGTGTACGATCCGCGCCTCGACGCGACGATCTTCTGGGACAACCCGAAGGGCGAGGACGTCTACGGCATGCCGTTCAACCAGCGGTACCCGGTCGGCTACCAGAACTCGACGCGCCCGGACACGCTGATCTGGTTCAAGAAGTACGGCGAGTACTACATCCCCGGCGACCAGGTCTGGGATGCGCAGATCAACTACAAGGTGCTGCGCTACGCCGACGTCCTGCTGATGTACGCCGAGGCGCTCAACGAGCAGGGGCAGCCGGCGGAGGCCGCGGTGTACGTCAACCAGGTCCGTGCGCGCCCGAGCGTGAACCAGCCGGCCATCTCGACATCGTTGAACCAGGCGCAGATGCGCGACGCGATCCTCCACGAGCGGCTGCTCGAGTTCGGCCTGGAGGCGCAGCGCTGGCTCGACCTCGAGCGGCAGCATCTGCTGACCGCGGCGTACCTGCCGACGCTCCAGCAGCACGATCCCGAGTTCAACTACTTCGTCCCGAACAAGTCGGAGCTGCTGCCGATCCCGCAGGCGGAGATCAACCTCAACCCGAACGTCCACCAGAACCCGGGCTGGTAGCGCCGGGCTGGCCCGAATGGTGAACGCACGGCCGGCAGGGGACGAGATCTCCCCTGCCGGCCGTGCGCTTCCGAGCCCACTGCATACTATTCCACTGATCACTAATCACTGCTCTTGATGCGTCTCGCCCCGATCGCGCTCCTCCTCCCCGTCCTCCTCGGCGCCGCCGACTGCTCGGGTTCGACCTCGCCGGGCACGCAGTCGGCATGCACCTTCACGAATCCGCTCGCCCGCGGGCAGGACCCGTGGGTCACGCGGCAGGGCGGCTACTACTACTACGCGAAGGCCGAGGGCACGTCGATCCTCGTCCAGCGCATGGCCAACCTCACCGACCTCGGCACGTCCGCGTCGCCCGTGTGGACGGCGCCCTCGTCGGGCTGGAACAGCGCCAACGTGTGGGCGCCGGAGCTGCACTACATCGACGGCCACTGGTACATCTACTACGCCGCCGGCAGCAAACCCGGCTCGCCGTTCATCTACCAGCACGCCGGCGTCCTCGAGGCGCCCGGCGACGATCCCACCGTCGGTCCGTACTTCGACAGGGGGATGCTCTACACGGGCGACAGCGTCGCCACCGGCGCGCACAACATCTGGGCGATCGACCTCACCGTCGAGCGCCTGAACGGGCAGCTCTACGCCGTGTGGTCCGGGTGGGCCGACACCGCGAGCACGGACAAGACGCCGCAGAACCTGTACATCGCGAAGATGTCGGACCCCGCAACGATCAGCAGCAACCGCGTGCTGATCAGCGCGCCGACGGAGAGCTGGGAGGTCGGCACGGAGCTCAGCATCAACGAGGGCCCCGAGTTCCTCCTCCACGGTGGCGATGCGTTCATCATCTACTCGACGAACGAGTCGTGGCTCCCCGCGTACAAGCTCGGCCAGCTCCGCCTGACGACGGGCGCCGACCCGATGAGCGCCGCGAGCTGGGTGAAGAGCGGGCCGGTGTTCACGGGCACCGCGGACGTGTACGGCGTCGGCCACGCCAGCTTCACCGTCTCGCCGGACAGCACCGAGAACTGGATCGTCTACCACTCCAAGGTGGACCCGAGCCCTGGGTGGAACCGCGAGGTGCGCGCGCAGAAGTTCGGCTGGAAGGCGGACGGCTCGCCCGACTTCGGGACGCCGGTGCCCCGGGGGCTGGCCCCCCCGGGGCCCCCCGGCCCGTGCGCCACGTGCGGGGCGGCGGGCGGCGGCGCTGAGGCGCGCCGCCGCCCGCCGTCGCTGCTCAGTGCATCTCCACCGGGGCGGCGTGCCCCTTGGGCGGTCGCAGCAGCAGCACCGCCGGCGCGACGACCACGAACGACAGCAGGATCAGCATCCACGAGTCGTTGTACGCCAGCATCGTCGCCTGCCGCATCAGCGTGCCCTCGATGAGCTTCATCGCCGTCGCGCGCGCCGTGAACGCCGGGATCCCGCGCGCGATCAGCGCCGCCACCGCCCCGTGGTAGCGCGACTCGAACGCCGGGTTGCCGGCGTAGATGTTCGTCACGAGGTCGGCCCGGTGGTACTGGACGTGCCGCGTCAGGTACGTCGTCAGCACCGCGATGCCGAACGAGCCGCCGAGCTGCCGCGACAGGTTGATGAGCCCCGACGCCTGCTGCGCCTCGTGCGGCTCGAGGCTGCCGAACGCGGAGTTGTTGATCGGCGTGAAGAGGAGCCCCAGCGCCGCCCCACGGATGATGAGCGCGAACCGCGCATCCGGCTCCCCCGCCGCCGACGTCAGGTGCCCGAGGATCCACATCGAGACGAGGAACAGGAACACGCCGCCGAAGATGAGCACCCGCCCGTCCACGAGCGGCCGCTTGCCGTTCAGCAGCTTGCCGCACACCAGCGCGAGCATCGCCGACGCGATCCCGCCGGGGAGCATCGCGAGGCCGGTCATCGTCGGCGTGAAGCCGAGGATCCCCTGCGTGAACAGCGGAAAGAGGAACGTGCCCCCGAACAGGCCGAAGCCCATGACCACGAAGAGGAAGATCGACGCGGCCAGCTCGCGGTTGTGCAGCACGCGGAAGTCGATCACCGGGTGCTTGTTGCGCGGCGACATCTCCCACCACACGAGCGTGAGCAGCGAGGCGGCCGCGAGGATCGACAGCCGCATGATGGTCGGGTCCGAGAACCAGTCGTTCTTGTTCCCCTCCTCCAGCACGTACTGCAGCGGGCCCACGCCCACGATCAGCAGGCTGATGCCCAGCCAGTCCACCGGCCCCGAACGGCGCTGCTGCTCCGGCGAGTCGTGCAGGAAGGTCGTGACGAGGAACGCCGACAGGAACCCGATCGGCACGTTGATGAAGAAGCACCAGTTCCACTGGTAGTTGTCGGTGATCCAGCCGCCGAGGGTCGGACCGACGGTCGGCGCCACGATGATGCCGAGCATGAAGATGGCCTGCACCATCCCCTGCTCCTCCCGCGGGAAGATCTGCCGCAGCGTGGCCTGCGCGGTGGAGAGGAGCGCCGCGCCCCCCGCGCCCTGCACGAGGCGCCACAGCACCAGCTCGCCGAGCGAGTGCGACGTCCCGCACATGAACGACGCGAAGACGAACAGCAGGATGGAGAAGGTGAGGTAGCGCTTGCGCCCGAAGGTGGCGGCGAAGAACGCGGTCATCGGGAGCACGACCACGTTCGACAGGATGTACGACGTTGCCACCCAGGCGATCTCCTCCTGGGTCGCCCCGAGATTCCCCGCCATCTGCGGCAGCGCGACGTTGATGATGGTGGTGTCGAGGATCTCCATCATCGCCGCCGTGATCAGCCCGAGGAGGATGAACCAGCGGTACTTCTCGATGTCGGTCGTTCGTGCGGGCGGGGGCGCGCTCGCCGCGCGCCGCGACGCCATTGCGGTGCTGCTGTCGGCCACGGTGGATGGTCGCTGGAGGCGGAGGAACCCGCGCGCCGGGTTCGCCGGCATCGCGGCTGGCCGCCGGAGGCCGGCGGCGCCGCCGGAAGTTCAGGTTGCGTGCCCGGCGGCGACGGAAGCTAACAAGCCCGCCGCCGCTCAGGGCAGCGCGGCGGTCCGGTCCGGCGGCGCCGCCATCGGTGCGGGCGGAGCCCCGGCGGCCACCTCCACCGCGGCGCGCCGCAGCAGCTCGCGGACCTCGTCGTCGCCCACCTGCGCGAAGTGCATGTACCGCATGCCGATCGCGTACAGCGGCTCGATCTGCTGCAGGCAGACGCACTCGTCGGCCACGTCCGAGAGCTCGCGGACGGCGACGGGCGGCGCCACCGGCACGGCCACCACCACGCGCGCCGGCCGATGCTGACGCAGCGCGGCGATCGCCGCCCGCATCGTGGACCCGGTGGCGATGCCGTCGTCCACCAGGACGACGGTCCGGCCGGCGATCGAGGGAGCCGGCCGTCCTTCCCGGTACGCCGTCTCACGCCGGTCGAGCTCGTGCCGCTCGCGCTCCACCGCCGCAGCCAGCTCCATTTCGGAGATCCCGCCCCCGGCGATCACCGCCTCGTTCCGCACGACCACGCCGCCGCTGGCGATGGCGCCCATCGCCAGCTCCGGCTGCCACGGCACGCCCAGCTTCCGCACGTTCAGCACGTCGAGCGGGGCGCGGAGCGCGCGCGCGACCTCGAACGCGACGGGCACGCCTCCGCGCGGGAGGGCGAGGACGATCACGTCCTCCCGGCCGCCGAGCGCCGCGAGCCGCTCGGCCAGCTCCCTGCCCGCCTCCGTGCGATCGCGAAAGGGCCGCATCATCCCTCCCTCCCGGATCCCTCCGCGCCCGTGGCGGCCGCCGACATCGCCGGACCGTCGCTCTCGTTTGGCGCCGCCGTCTCCTCGTTCGGCACCGCCGTCGGCATCGCCGGCAGGCCGAAGCGAAGCCGCGCCGCCACCCCGCCGCAGAGCGCGTCGAGCCGGTCGGCGGCGGCGCCGGAAACCTCCTCGATCTCCGCCCCCTCGTCGAGTGCCGCGCGGACGAGCCGCTCGCCGGCGGACGCGAACTCGTCGAGGAACCGGCGGCTGACGAGCAGCTCGCGGACGGCGCCCGCCCGCAGCGCGCGCCGCGTCGCCGCCTGGCCGAACGCGGCGAAGCGCTCGTGCGGCGTGCCCTCCACCAGCCCCGCCATCACCGCGAGATCGCGACGGGCCCGCATCTCCCCCGCCGTGGTCGCGGCGACCCGCGCGATCTCGGCCTCGGTGCACCAGACGTGCAGCGACGGGAGCGCGATCCGCGGCTTCAGGTCCTCGTGCTCCGCGAGCAGCGTCGCCAGCGCCTGCGTAGGCTGCGGCGTCCCGCCGAGCACGATCCACGCGTCGCTCCCGGCGAGCGTCGAGATGCGCTCCGCCGTCTCCACGAGCATGCGGCGCAGCCCCTCGCGCAGCGTGCGCTGGTTCGCGTCCGTCCCCGTCGTGCCGCGCACGCCGCCGTGGAACCCGGGGTCGGGCGCGTCGCCCATGTGGTAGACGGGTCCCACCACCGCGTGCGCGTGAAGCGTCTCCACCGATTCGAGCCGGCCGAGCTGGTACCGATACAGCCGCGCGTGATGGCTGTCGAGCAGCGCGACGATTGCGGGCCGGTGCTCCCTGAGCGCGCGCAGGTACGGCGCGATGCGCATCCCACGCTCCCACGTCACGAGCGTCGGCATGGGCACCGGCAGTCCCTCCGCGTACGGCACGTCGGCGTCGGTGACGAAGGCGACCCAGCCGGTGCTGCGCAGGGCGCCGGACACCGCCGCGAGGCTCTCGTGCAGGCGCGCCGTCGCCGCGGCGAACGCCTCCCGTTCGTCGTGCGTGGCATCCCGGAGGGAGAGGCGGATCGCCGCCAGCGAGGTGTCCAGCTTCACCCGCCACGCGCCGCGCTCCGCGGGATCCTGCACGGTCGCATCGACGTACACGCTGAGCACCCACCGCTCCCGCAGTCTCCGCTCGAGCTCGACGAGCTGTTCCCGTGTCAACATGAGCCGCTCCGCTGCGTCTCGCACATCATGCAGCGCGGCCCGACACCGTCCATCGGGTGATCCGCCGCCGGACGCGCGGAGAACGCGGACGCCCGTGGATTCCCACCCGGAGCCCCGCTTCCGGCGACTCCGGACAGACGCCGACGGCGTTTCGGGCGATGGTGCACGAGGGGGCGCGCACGGCGACGCGGCCGCTCGACGCCCCCCGTCATGCGGGAGATGCATCATGCGACCGACACGCTTCCTCACCGTCGCCGGCGGCGTCCTGGCCATCGTCAGCGCGGGCTGCGGTCCCTCGATCGAGGTTCGCACCCTGGCGGCGCCGGACGTCCGGTTCGAGGCGCTGCACAGCTTCCAGCTCCTCCCCCAGCCCAATCGCCGCGACGGCCAGCGCGGGGGTGGCAGCAACGACCCGATGGTCAACAACTCCATCACCAACCTCGCGCTGCGCGAGACGATCGTGCAGGCGTTGCAGGAGCGCGGCTACCTCCTCGACAATCGGCGCCCCGACTTCGCCGTCGCCTTCTACGCCAGCGCCGAGGAGAAGCTCGACGTGACCGAGTGGGACTACGGCTATCCCTTCTATCCACGCTGGCGCCATCCATTGCCATCCGCCGACCGGATCACCGTCTACAACGAGGGATCCGTGGTCATCGACGTGGTGGATGCCCGCAGCGGGCAGCTCCTGTGGCGCGGCCACGGGACGGCCGAGGTCAGCGACGTCCCGGCGGAGATGACGCAGCGGCTGAGGCAGGTGGCGGTCGCGGTGATCGGCAAGTTCCCGCGGGCGCCCACGCGCGAGGTGGCCCGGCTCCCGTGACGCGCGGGACCGATCGCCGCGTTAGCTCTATGGACGGCGGCCGCCGGCGCTTCCGCGCCGGACCATCAGGGGCCGCCGCGTGCCCGGACGGGGGGAAACCATGTTGCTCGAACTGACGCGGGACGATGCGCGGATGCTTCGCGAGCTGCTCGAGGGCTACATGCCGCAGCTCAAGCGGGAGGTGGCGCGCACGGAGGTCCATGCGCTGCGCCACGAGATGGTCCTGCGGCAGGAGCTGTGCGAGCGCCTCCTCGCCCGCCTCGCGACGGGGGAGGAGGCGATGCCCACGGACCAGGCGGCCCGCGAGCACGTCCAGGGCGCGTGAGCGCCGCCCCGCAGCCGGGGGCGTGGCGGGGGGCTCAGATCACGCCGCGCTTCTTCGTCGACCAGCCGACGATCTGGTAGAGCGGGCAGTAGCCCATCACGGCCGTGACGAGCGGGATCAGCCCGAGATAGCCCCACGCTGACTTCGGGCCGTAGACCGTGAGCGCGAGCAGCGCGACCCCGAGGATGATGCGGAGCCAGCGATCGACCGTTCCGATGTTCTGCGGCATACGGGTGTTCCTCCGCCGACGAACATGTCGTGCGCCGTGGCGGCATCGCCCGGGCACACCTCGAATGTCTGGCGCGGGCGCGCGCGGGGCCATCGGTGTTTGGAGGACATCCCATCCGCAGATGGCGTCATCGTCGCGGCGACGCGGACCGGTCAGCGATCGGGCCGCGGCGCTCAGGCCTGCCGCAGGAGCTGCCTGACGACGCCGAGGAGCGCGGTCGGCAGGTGCTCCGGCTGCCGCACGACGGTGTGTCCCGCGGGTCCGAAGAGGTGCGGCAGGTACTCGGGCGCCTCGGCGTCGATGGCGATGCAGTAGGGGTAGACGCCCGCGGCGCGCGCCTCCAGCACCGCCTGCCGGCTGTCCTCGATCGCGAAATCCGCCTGGTAGTGGTCGAAGTCGTGCGGCTTCCCGTCCGACAGCACCAGGAGCAGGCGGTGCCCCGCGGGCTCGCGGGCGAGCAGCGCGGTCGCGTGCCGCACCGCCGCGCCGAGGCGCGTGTAGCCGCCCGGCGCGAGCGCCGAGATGCGCTCCCGCACCGCCGCCCCGTTCGGCTCCGTCGAGCGCTTCACCGTCGTCAGGCGCACGTCGCGCGCGCCGTGGCTCGAGAAGGCGAGGATGGAGTAGAGGTCGCCGAGCGCGTCGAGCGCCTCGCTCGCCATCAGCAGCGCGACGCGCTCGACGTCGATCACCTGCATCGCGCCGCTCACGGGCGCGTCGGTCGAGCCGCTGATGTCCACGAGCAGCGTGATGGCGAGCCCGCGGCGGGCGCGTCGGACGGCGGTGTACTGCCGATCGTCGGGCGCGTGGCCCGTCCGGCGATCGACGACGGCGCGCACGACGGCGGAGAGATCGAGCTCGTCGCCGTCGCGCTGCTGCGTGAGCCGGAGCCGGCGCGCGCGGAAGCGCTCGAACTCGGCGCGCACCCGCCGGACGGACGCCGCATAACGACCGAGCGCCTCCGTCGCCCAGCGCTCGTCGCCGCCCTCCGGCGCCACGGCGCGCACGAGCACGGCGCGCGGGCGGTACTCCCCCGCCCGCGCGTCCCACTCCGGATACGGGATCCCCGGTGTGTCCGGCGCCTCGTCGGCGGCCGCGGCATCGGGGCCGCCCTGGGCGCCGTTCGCATCCGGCGCCGTCATCGTGCCGTAGCGGTCGTCCACGAGCTCGCGCGCGTCGTCGGTGTCCCGCTCCGACATCCCCGTGTCCTTCCCCTCCTCCGGCGCGTCGTCGCCGGCGACGTGCCCGCCCTTCACCGCCATCGATGGCGTCGGCAGGCGTGTCGCCGGCGACCCGCCGAGCGGCGGCGCGAACGGCTCCGCGTCCGGATCGGCCGGCCGCACGTCCCCCCAGTGTGCCACCGGCGCGATGCCGCGGTAGCGCCGGCGCACGCCGCCGATCCGTCGCGCCGTCTCGGCGGCCCAGGCGAGCGACTCGTCAGGCGAGCGCGGCGCGGGCAGGTCGGCCGGCGGCGCGGCGGGATCGGCGGCGAGGATCGTCCGTACGAGGCGCTCGACCTCCCGCTCCACCGGCGTCAGCGCATCGAGCGACGGGCGGCGCGCCAGCGCGTCGGCGCGCGCCGCCGCCAGCTCGGCCCTGAGCCCAGGCACCGCCCGCGCCATCGCCGCGTCGATCGCCACGCTCTCGCTCAGCACGTAGAGGTCGTGCTCGAGCCGCCGCTCCTCGCCCGGCGGCACCCGCTGCGCGCTCCCGCGCGCCAGCCGCTCCGCCTGCGCCAGCGCGAGCAGCTGGTAGCGCACGGTGGCCGCGCGCGCGCCGCCGGCCGCGTCGAGCTCCGGCGGGAGCTGGATCGCCGAGCCGCTGCTCGTCGCGAGCACCGGTGCGCCGCGCAGGTGCCGCGGCGTGTCCATGCGCTCGAGGAGCCGCCACCACAGGCCGCGCGCCGCCGGCTGCTCCGCCGCCTTGATCGTGATCGGCCGGCCGTACAGCGCGGCGAGAAAGAGCTCGAGCCGCCGCTGCACGCTGCCGAGCGAGACGACCGCTCGCGGCGGATGGAGCCGGCGATCGAAACGGCTCCGCCACCGACGCGCGCGCTCGCGCGCGCGCAGCGCGAGCCGGCGCAGCGGGCCGCGCGCGGCGGGCCTCACAACGTGGCGACGACCAGGTCGGAGATCGCCGCGTGGAGATCCGGGTCGTCGGTGAGCGGCGCCACGATCGCGGCGTTGCACGCGTCGGCCAGCGGGATGCCGCTGGCGATGAGCCGCGCCGTCGAGACGAGCAGGCGCGTCCCCGGTCCCTCGGCCAGCCCCTGGTCCTTGAGCCGGCGGATCTTGATCCCGAGCTCGACGAGGTCCGACGCGACCTTCCGCGCCACCCCACTCTCGTGCGCGACGATCTCCGCCTCGACCTTCGGGTCGGGGTAGTCGAACTCCAGCGAGACGAAGCGCTGACGCGTGCTCGGCTTCAGGTCCTTGATCGCGTGCTGGTAGCCGGGATTGTACGAGATGACGAGCTGGAACCCCGGCGCGGCGGGAATGAGCTCGCCCGTCCGGTCGATCGGCAGCACGCGGCGGTCGTCGGTGAGCGGGTGGATGACGACGAGCGTGTCCTGCCGCGCCTCCACGACCTCGTCGAGATAGCAGATCGCGCCCGTGCGCACCGCCGTCGTCAGCGGCCCGTCCACCCACACCGTCTCCTCGCCGCGCAGCAGGTAGCGGCCCGTGAGGTCGCTCGCCGAGAGATCGTCGTGGCAGGCGACGGTGATGAGCGGCCGGCCGAGCTTCCACGCCATGTGCTCGACGAAGCGCGTCTTCCCGCACCCCGTCGGCCCCTTGAGCATCACGGGGAGGCCGCGCGCGTGGCACATCTCGAAGACGTCGACCTCGCGGCCGATCGGGAGGTAGTACGGTTCGGGGCTCGTCATGCGGCGTCGGAGAGTCGGGTCGGATGCGGGAGCTGAGGCTCAAGACAACATAGCGGGACGGCCGCGCGCGACCGTCCCGCCCTCCCTGCCCTCCCCGAGCCCGCACCCGCCTAGCGCACCGCCGCCTCCGTCTCGATCTCCACCTTCACCGCCGCGCCCAGCTCCAGGGTGTGGTGCGCCGGGCAGCTCCGCGCCACCCGCTCGAGCATCGTCGCGTACTGCTCCGGCACCTCGGCCGGCAGCACCACGCGCACCACGAACTCGCCGACGCGGCTGGGGTTCGGCGCCCCGTGCTGCTCCACCTCCACGCGCATCCCCTCGTATGGCAGGCCGCGGCTCTGGCAGAACTGCTGGACGTAGAGCGCGACGCACGTGCCGAGCGAGACGCCGAGCAGCTCGATCGGCATGGGGCCGGCGTCCGCGCCGCCGGCGCGCAGCGGCTGGTCGACGACGACGCGATGCGACCGGACCTGCGCGGCGAACTTCAGCCCGCCCTCGTGGGTGATGACCATCGGGTCGCGGGCAGCTGGTGCACTCATGAGAGACCTCCGGAGAATGCCGGAACGATGGGTCGCCGCGTCCGGCAACACAGCCGGCGAGGACGCGGGCCGTGTGTCGGGGAACCCCGCACGGCGGACGCGCCGGAGAACGGCACACGGCGACGCGCCGCCAGAGACACTATATAGCTATGCGGTTGAGTATACGACGTCAACCGGCGCCCGGTCGCGCGCGCTCACGCCGTCGCGAACGGCGCATGCGCGCCGCCGTCGACGAGCGCGTACCCCGCCGCCTGCCAGGCCGCCACGCCCCCGGCGAGGTTCGCGACGCGAGCGATGCCGTGCGCGCGCAGCAGGCTCGCCGCGATCGCCGAGCGCGCCCCCGTCTGGCAGTGCACGACGACGGCACCGGCGCGGTCGAACGCGGCGACGCGGTCGGGAAGGCGCGCGAGCGGCACGTGGACGGCGTCGGGCAGGTGTCCCGCCGCCCACTCCGACGCGTCGCGCACGTCGAGGATCGTCGGTCCGCCGCTCGTCCCCGCGCGCGCGAGGCCGGCCAGTTCGGCCGGGCCGATCTGCTCCACGGCGGCGAGCGGCCCGTGCGTCGCCGCCCACTCCTCCAGCACGTCGCTTCCCAGCGCGCCGGCCACCCGATCGAGGCCGATGAGCGCGAGGTCGCGCGCCACCTCCTCCGCCTCCGACCGCGCGTCGCCGACGATCAGCACCAGCGCGCGGTCGTACGGCACCAGCGCGCCCGCCCACGCCGTGAACGAGCGGTTGAACGGGATGTTGAGAGCGACCGGCACGTGCCCGCGCGCGAATTCCGCCGCCGGCCGCGTGTCCAGCACCAGCGCGCCTGCCTCGCGCAGGGCCGTCAATCGTGCGGCGGGGATGCGCTCCGGCCGCGGCAGCGCATGCAGCAGCGGCGGGCCGTCGCGATTGACGCGCTTCATCACGGCGAAGTAGCGCGGCGGCTCCGGCTGACCGGCGAGCACCTGCGCGACGAACGCCTCCTCGCTCCCTTCCGCGAGCCCCCAGTTGGCGAGCTTCTCGTAGCCGAGCGTGCTGCTCGGCACCGCGCCGAGCGCCTTGCCGCACGCCGACCCGGCGCCGTGGCCTGGCCAGAGCTGGAGGTAGTCCGGCAGCGCCTTCACGCGCTGCAGGCTGCGGAAGAGCGTGCGCGCCGCGCCTTCCATCGTGCCGGCGTGGCCGGCGGCGCGCTCGAGCAGGTCCGGGCGCCCGACGTCGCCGACGAAGACGAAGTCCCCGGTGAAGATCCCCATCGGCCGGTCGGTCGCCCGCGTGTCCGTCACCACGAACGACAGGTGCTCCGGCGTGTGTCCCGGCGTGTGGAGCACGTCGAGCTTCAGGTTGCCGACGAGAAAGGTCGCGCCGTCGCGCAACAGCGTCGCCCCCGCGCTCGCGGCGAAGGCGTACTTCCAGCTCGCGTCCCCCTCGTCCGACAGCAGCAGCGTCGCGCCGGTGCGCGCCGCGAGCTCGCGGCTGCCGGAGACGAAGTCCGCGTGGATGTGCGTCTCCGTCACGTGCGTGACGCGAAGCCCCTCTCGTTCGGCGGCGCGGACGTACTGCTCGACGTCGCGGTTGGCGTCGATGACCAGCGCCTCGCCCGTCGCCTGGCAGCCGACGAGATAGCTCGCCTGGGCGAGCTTCTCGTCGTAGATGCGCTGGATCAGCACGGCCCCGGCCCGTTCGGCATGCCGGGAAGAAAGCAGCCGGGGCGCCCGGATGGAATCCCGGCGCCCGCCGCCAGCGTCGCTGCCCCGACTCGACCCGGCGCTCGCCCTCAGCCCGCCGCGGCCACCGGCCGGTCGGGGATCGCGAAGCCGGCACCCGGCCCGAGATACGCCGGCACCCCGTTCGGCAGCGCGACGTGGCCGTGGTCCGGCAGGCGATCGGGCGACGGCTCGTCCGGCCGTGGACGGGCGCAGATCCCCTGGCGCTGCGCCTGTCGCTCGAGCACGCGCATCAGCGCCGATTCGACCACGACGTGCCACTCGTAGTCGCGCGCCGTCCGGCGAGCGCTCCGCCGGATCCGGCTGACCTCCGCGGGATTCGCCGCGAGCTCCTCCCACCGCCGCACGATCTCACCGGGATCCAGCGTCTGGAGCACGATCGCGTTGCGTCCGCTGACGGCGTAGTCCTCCCCCGTGCCGCCGGTGTAGGCCACGCCGCCTGCCGCCATCGCCTCCAACCCGACGAGCCCGAACGGCTCCGAGACCGAGTTGGCCAGCACGCCGTCGGCTGCCGCGTAGAGCGTGCGCGCGAGCTCCGGCGACACGCCGAAGCGCAGGTTCACCACGTCCGTCCCCGCGCGCACGCTCTCGTGCAGGCCGTCCAGGAACGCGCGCTCCGTCTCGAAGGTCGCCACCCGGAGTCCCCGCTGCTCGGCGTCACGCGTCAGCTCCCCACCCGGTCCCGAGGGACCGCCGCTCCGCGCCACGAGCACCGCCGGATGGCCGCTCCCACGGGTGCGCGCGACCATCTCGAGCGCCTGATGCCAGCCCTTTTCCCGTTCCCACCGCGCCATCTTGAAGAACAGGCCGGCGCCGGGGCGCATGGCGATCGCGCTACGTACGGTGGCGACGTCGCGCTTCGGCGTCGCGGCGAGCGCCGCGCGCGGGATCCCGTTCGGGATCACCTGGGCGTCCGCGCCGCAGCAGCGGATGACGCTCCGCATGTGGCGGCTCACCGTCGTGATCATCGCCGCGGCGGCAAGGCGCCCCCAGTCGATCCGATCGAAGCCGTAGACGTGATTGGCGTTCCAGGCGAGGAGGACGCGGTTTCGCAGGCCGCGCGCGCGAAGCATCTCCGCGACGCGGCAAGCGCACTCGGCGGTCTGCCACTCCTCGAACATCAGGATCGGCACGCGCCCGTTCTCGAGGGCCGGCGCGACCAGGCGATCCACGAGATACGGCGGCAGCGACGCCGTCAGGTCGCTGACCTTGCCCCATTCGCCGTCGTACACGCCGCCCGGCCAGTAGGCGCTGATCCACTGTCCCCAGCGGTGGAGCGTGAGGCGTTCCCCCTCGACACGCTCCTCGGCGGGAAGCGCGGGATCGCCGAAGAAGAACAGGTGCGTCTCGTAGCCGAGCTCGGCGAGCGTACGCGCGACGCCCGAGATGCGCACCCCGAGACCGCCCGCTTGCGAGTACCGATCCGGCCCCTCGCAGGCGACCAGGATGAACAGCGCGGCGTCGGGATCCAGCGACCGCACATGGGATTGGCCGGGCGACAGCGTCACACCGAATTGCAGCGGCACGGATGCGCCTCCAGTCAGAGCATGACGGGTGGTGCCACGTGATGATACGCGGCGATCCGTGAAGTGCTGCAAGAGGCAAACCGCGGCCGGGGACGCCATCGTCGGTGCACCGACGAGGCACCCGGAAGCGCGTCAGGCGCCGAGATCGATCAGGGCGAGCCCGGAGCGCGGGTCGTAGCGCCGCCGCAGGTGTACCGGCGACTCGGTCAGGACGACTTCGAGGGTGGGGCGGACGTGCGCGGCCAGCAGGTGTCCCCCGTGCGCCGTGCCGTCCCGCTTCCCCACCACGACGTGCGCGTGCACCTTCGGCTCCCCGTCGGCGAGGGTCACGTCTCCGACGAGCGAGAGGACCTCGACCTGCTCGGTCAGCGGCAGCTTCTGGTACGCCCGGCGCTCCCAGTCGAAGTACCCGAGCTCCACGTCGCTGAACGCGCCGATGCCGGTGAAGTGGCTGCTCGCGAGTCGGTGCTCGCGTGCGAAGGCGGCGAGGGCCGCCGTCGCCTCGTCCCCGATGTCGAAGACGAGCGCGAACGTCCGCTCGCCGTCCTCGTGGATCAGCTTCGCGCGCATCGGGGCCGCCGCTCAGGTGTGATCGTGCTCCTTGCCGCCGGCCTCCTTGGCCGCGTGGTGCGCGACGGCGAACGCCTGGTGTTCGTCGTGATACTCTCGCTCGGCGTGGTTGAACGCCTCGAGGAAGGCCTTCTTCTGGTGCTCGTCGTACTGGTCCACCTGGGACTTCGGCAGGTCGGAGATCTTGTCGTATGGCACGGTGCGCTCCTCGTGTGGTTGCCCTGCCGTTCCGAGTCAACCCGCGTACCACGGCGCGGCGTCGGACGAGGAAGTCGCCGATGCGCCGGCGGGGCGCGTCCCGAGGCGGGCGCCGCGCTCAGCGGCTCGGGGCGTAGCCGTCCGCGAGCAGCCGGGCGAGCAGCGCCTTGCGGCCGCGCACCCCGGCCTTGCGACAGGCCCGGTCGATGTGCTCGGTGACCGTGTGGACCGATATGCGGAGCGCCGCGGCGATCGTCTTCGTCGACTCGCCGCGTACGACGGCCCCGACGACCTCGCGTTCGCGTGGCGAGAGGTCGTAGAGCGCCGTGACGAACGGCGCCACCTCGTGACGTCCCGCCGGTCGGATGGACACCACCGTCGCGCATCGGCCATCGGCATCGGGCTCGGCGCGCGCGGCCTGGAGGAGGTACCAGCGCCCGGAGCGACTCCGTGACCGCACCTCCGCGGTCGCGGCGACACGGCCGCGCATGGCGTGCAGCCTGCCGACCACGGCGCGGACCGCGATCGGCAGCGGAGGGTCGCCAGCCTGGGCGTCGACGACGTCGGCCAGGTCGGCGAGCGCGGCGGCCACGGCCGGCGTCCGCAGCACGATGCGCTCGCGATGATCGAGCACGAGCGTGCCCGGGGCCGTGACGTCCTCCGCCGCCGCATTCCGCGCCGCCTCGAGCCGGGCGGCGGCGCGGAGGCCATGCGCCAGGTGCGGCACCAGGGCGCGCAGGAACCCTTCGCGGCGTACGCGCGCCTTCGCCGAGGCGGAGGCGCGCATGACACACCACGCGCCCCATCGCCGTCCGCCCTCCGCGATCAGGACGTAGAGCTGGTCCCGGATCCCGTACGCCGCCATCTCGTCGCGCACGACGGGCGAGTGGTCCGGGACGGAGAACACGGTCCGTCCCTTCCCCATCATCTCCGTCACCAGCGGCGCGACCTCCGTGGGATAGAGGTCCCGGATGAAGGTCGCGTGGAGGGCCGACGGGATGCCGCTCGACACCGTGTGGGTGTGGAGCCCGGTCGCCGGATCGGCGGTGCTGAAGGCGTGCGCGTCGACGCCCATCGTGGACAGGACGCGGTCGGCGATGCGGCGACGCAGCGTGACCGAGTCGAGCCCGGCGTAGCACGCGCGCACGATGCTCTGCTGGATGGCGTCCATCGATTCTCCGGCGGTCGTGGCTCCTATGTTAGGCATCGAGCCACGCTCGACACAAGGCTGGCGGCTCGTCAGGCGCCGCCGTGGTCCGCCGCCCACGCCGCGATGGACCGCTTGTACCCCTCCGGCATGTGCAGCGACTCCACGTCGGCCAGCGGCACCCAGCGCGCATCGGAGTGCTCGTCGCTGAGGACGAGCGGCCGCTCCCGCGCCTCGCGACAGCCGTAGGTGAGCACGAGCACGCGCGTGCCGGGTCGGATCGTGTAGACCCAGGCGTCGATCAGGTGCACCGGAGTGACGTCGAGCCGCAGCTCCTCCGCGATCTCGCGCGCCACGCACCCCTCCGGCGTCTCGCCGGGCTCGAGCTTCCCCCCAGGCAGCTCCCACTCGTCCCGCGCGTTGTACACGACCGCCACGGCGCCGGCGCGCACGACCACGCCCTTGACCGACACGGGGAATCGAAAAGCCTCGTCGTCGCGTGCGGGCGCGGCGCGGTGGATCGATGAATCGGGCTGTCCGATCGGCATGGTCGTGCTCTCCACTACAGTCGCGGGATCATGGTGGACGTCGGCGGCATCGCCGTGGATCTGCACTCACGGCCGTCGAGGGGCGTGGCGACGCGCGGGCTCCCGGACGCGGGTGCCCGCGCGTCGGCGCGGGCTCACGCCGCCTTCAGCACGTCGCCCAGCTGTATCGCACGTGGGCGGTCCAGGTGAATCCGTTGCCCAGCACCCGGATGATGCCGTTGGACGACGGATAGATGTTCCACTGCCCCATGCGGGTCGCGATGTTGAAGATCGACGAGATGGAGTAGATCTCCAGGTCGATGTACTCGCCGCTGTTCGCGCACATGCGCTGGCTGAAGACCTGCTGATCCAGCGCGCCGATGTAGCCGTGCCACCGCTGCATGTTGTAGGCGATCTGCGAGCCGTCCGCGCGGCGCAGGTTCTGCCGCAGCTCGTAGTACCCGTTGTCGATCGTCTGCGTCGTGCACGACGTGTCGTACACGTCGCAGTACGGCGCGCAGCCCGGATCGATGGTCGGATCGCAGTTCGTGACGAGAAAGTACGTGAGATACGTGTTGTTGTCGACACTGGTCGAGCCCGAGCTGTAGCTGGGCGATGAATCGATGACCATGTTGAACGCCGGACCCGCTGGCGGCGCCGACCGCGCCGTCCGGGAGGTGACTGGCGCGGACGGCGTGTCGGTGCAGGCCGCGGCAGCCAGACCGACCGTCAATCCCAGGGCAACGCTCCGCAACACCGTGGCAACGTTTGGCATCGGCGACTCCTGTTCGCGCCGTCCGAGGGAGACGCTCTCGTCGCGTGCTCACGGGGTGAGCGTGAGAGCGTGCGCCCGCCGAGGACCGCGCGAGTGACTCGGCGGGCGATGCGTGATCGGGTACGACGCTCTGTGATCCACGGGCGCCGGCGGCACGTTCGCGCCGGCGCTACGTGGTGTCAACAGCCTGGTTTATACGAGTCTTCTTATCCTCCTGGCGTGACGTTCACGTGACGGGACCCGCGTATTACCCCCGCCACGCGGCGATCATCGCGCCAGGTCAGCCCGCCCTCGGGCGACCGGCTGCCGCCCCCCGCTCTCCGCCAGCGGCACCCTGGACGTGCGCCGGTGGACCGACCAGCGACGCGCGCCGACCGGGCGTGACCTGGCTCCTTGGAGCCCACCGCGCGCCGCGCTACTGTTCATGCGGCGCGCGATCCCGCGCGCGGCGCGGGCGTGCACGGCCATCGCCGGGAATGCGCCCCACGGCACGCGGAGGTCGATGGTGGGAATCTCGCTGGTCATTCCGACGCGCAACGAGGAAGCGCGCATCGCGGGGCTCGTCGCCTCCCTCGACTGGTGCGACGACGTCATCGTCGTCGACGCCGGCTCGACCGATCGCACGCGCGAGCTGGCCGCGGCGGCGGGCGCGCGCGTGCTCGTCGTCGAGGGGCGCACCATCGGCGCGCAGCGGAACGCCGGGATCGAGGCGGCGCGGCACGAGTGGATCCTCACGATCGATGCCGACGAGCGCGTGAGCGACGAGCTCCGCGACGAGCTGCTGCGCCTCGCCGCCGCCGAGAGCCGGCCGCCATACGACGCCTACCGCGTGCGCTCGCGCAACTGGCACCTCGGGCGGGAGCTGCGCCACGGCCCGTGGGGGCGCGACTGGAAGGTCCGCGTCTTCCGCCGCTCCGTGCGGTACACCGAGCAGCGCGTGCACGAGCACCCGGCGCACGCGGGGCCCGTGGGCACGCTGGACGGGACCCTCCTCCACTGGCCCTACCGCGACCTGCCGCACCACGTCGCGAAGGTGGCGACGTACGCGCGGTGGGCCGCCGACGACCTGCACGAGCGCGGCCGCCGCGCGCGGCTCAGCGACATCCTCGCGCGCCCCGCATGGCGGTTCGTGCGCGACTACGTCGTATACGGCGGCTGGCGCGACGGGCGCGCCGGGTTCGAGGTGTCCGTCGTCAGCGCGTTCTCGGTGTTCGCGAAGTACGCGGCGCTCGACACGAGGCCCGCGGGTGTGCGGGAGCCGGGCGCTCTCCCCGTCGCCGAGATCGCCGCGCCCGCGGAGGGCAATCGATGAAACAGCGCTTCCATGTCGGCGACCACGTGAGCTGGAACTCGGAAGCAGGGCGGGTGACGGGCCGCATCACCCGCATCGTCACCTCCGAGATCCGGTTCAAGGGCTACACCGTGCACGCGAGCCCGGAGGAGCCACAGTACGAGATCAGGAGCGACAAGACCGACCACATCGCCATGCACAAGGGATCGGCGCTCAGGAAACTCTCCGACTGACCGGTGCCTCGATGCCATCGGAACGCGACCGGATGCTGGCGGGCGAGCTGTACGACGCCCTGGATCCCGAGCTGGTTGCCGCCCGCCGGCGCGCCCGCGACCTCTGCCTGGCGCTCAACGCCACGCGCGAGAGCGACGAAGACGCGCGGCGGGCGCTCCTGCGCGAGCTGTTCGGCCGCGGCGGCGACACCGTCCTGATGCAGCCGCCCTTCTACTGCGACTACGGGACGAACATCGAGCTCGGGGAGCGCGTCTTCTTCAACTTCAACTGCATCGTGCTCGACGTCTGCCCCGTGCGGATCGGCGACTACACCATGTTCGGGCCGGCCGTGCAGGTCCTGACGCCGATGCACCCGATGAACGCCGCCGAGCGACGGCTGCGCGAGTACGGCAAGCCGATCGAGATCGGCTCCGACGTGTGGGTCGGCGGCGGAGCGCTGATCCTGCCGGGCGTCCGGATCGGCTCACGGACGGTGATCGGCGCGGGCAGCGTGGTCACCCGCGACGTGCCGGAGGGGGTGTTCGCCGCCGGAAACCCGTGCCGGGTCATCCGGGAGATCACGGAGCGGTGACGAGCCTTCGCGGCGGCCGGAACAGCCGCTACTTTCCGGGGTGGTCGAAGCATGATCGCAGTGCCGACCCGGTAGCTCAGTTGGTAGAGCAACGGACTTTTAATCCGTAGGTCGCGGGTTCGAGACCCGCCCGGGTCACTGCAGCACATCCGCATCCGTGATGACGCAGCGAGCCCGCAGGCAGGGAATCCCGCCCGTCGCCGCGCGCACGGGCTCGCCGCGATGCTCCTCCCCCACCGCCCCCCGCGTGCGGCGCCAGTACCCCGCGAGATCCGCGAGCACGGCGCGCGTTGCGTCGTCAGCGCCGCGAAACGCGCGCGCGTCGATCCGCAGCCGCCGCACCGTCAGCGGCAGCATCGCGCACCCGACCCGCAGGGCCGCGAGGTCGTTGGGGGTGAGTGGGCCGCGCACGTACAGCGTGGCCGTGTTGCTGTGTGCTTCGATGGCATAGCGCGCTCGCGTCATCCGTCCATCCGGTAGCTGGGATGCCCGAATGGTGCGGTCCCCCGGCAACGGCGAGCACGGTGAAACGGTCACGATCGCGCAACGCCGCCGCGCTCGGAACGAGGATGCTCAGAACCAGGACACCACGAGCGCCACGGCCGCCACCGTCATCAGCAGCGCGGCGAGCCCGCCGAGCACGTTCAGCCGCCAGCCGTTGCGGAACGCGCCCATGATCCGCGCGTCGTTCGACACGACGAGGATGATGATGATCAGCGGCGGCGCGAGCAGCCCGTTGATCACCGCCGACCAGAAGAGGAACCGCATCGCGTTCAGCTGCGCGAAGTTGAGCGCCATGCCGAGCAGCATCGCGACGATGATCACCGCGTAGAAGTTGCCCGCCCGGTGGATCTTCTCGTCCATGCCGCGCCGCCACGACGCCGCCTCGGCCACCGCGTACGCGCCCGAACCGGCGAGCACCGGGACGCCGAGCATGCCGGTGCCGACGAGGCCGAGGGTGAAGAGCAGCGCGGCGCCCTTTCCGGCGAGCGGGCCAAGCGCCGCCGCGGCCTCCTCCGCCGTCTGCACGGTCGTGTGCCCCGCCGCGTGCAGCGTCGCCCCCGTCGTCAGGACGATGAAGAACATGATGAGGTTCGACACGAACATCCCCGAGTAGACGTCGCGCTGCACCGCGCGCAGCTCGCGCTGGATGGCGCGGCGCGGACGACCGACGAGGCGGCGCATGATCGCCTGGTCGTGCTCGGCGTTCTGCGCCGCCTGCCAGAAGAAGAGGTACGGGGAGATCGTCGTCCCGAGGATCGCCACGAAGGTCAGCAGATAGTCCTTCGACAGCGTGATCCTCGGCACCAGGGTGCCGAGCAGGACGTCGTGCCAGTCCGGCCGCGCGAGCGCCCCGGCGAGGACGTAGGCGAACAGCGCCAGGGTGAGCCACTTCAGCACGCGCGTCATCAGCTCGTACGAGGCGAAGATGAGCAGCGCGAGGATGAGGACCGTGAACGCGGGCACGAACCAGAGGCTCGGCATCCCGGTGAGGAGGTGCGCGGCCGCGGCCATTCCGCCCAGGTCGGCGGCGATGTTCACGACGTTGCCGACGAGCAGGAGGAGGCACGCGAACCAGAGCAGTGAGCGCGGATAGTGCTGCCGCAGCACGCTGGCGAGGCCGGACTGGGTGACCGTGCCGATGCGGGCGCACATGAGCTGCACCGCGGCCATCATCGGCAGGCTCACCAGGGCCGTCCAGAGCAGCCCGAAGCCGTAGGCCGCCCCCGCCTGCGAGTAGGTGGCGATCCCCGACGGGTCGTCGTCCGCCGCGCCGGTGATCAGCCCCGGACCGAGCTCGCGGGCGAAGCCGCGGAGCCGGTCGGCAAGGCGACGCTGGTAATAGCGGACCGTGCGCGGCTCGGTCCGGCGCTCACTCTGCTCGGGAAGTCGACGGACGCGGAATGGGAGCGCCATGCGCGCCCTCGAAGTGCCATCTCCATGCCATCGGCTCGTCTGCGCGCGCCGGCGGCCGCGTCAGTCGGAACAGCCCGTGGTGCGGACCTGGAACTCGGGAAAGGCCTGGTGGAATGGCCCCGCGTCGACGACGCTCTCCACCTGGGCGGCGAGGCCGGCGCGAATGCGGTCGACGACGTGCTCACCGTCCGACGCGGCCCACGGCGCCTCGCCGAGCACGGCACGCGCCCAGACGGGGCGCCGCGCCTCGGGGTACCAGCTCGCCCGGGTGCGCGCGATGCCTCGCGCGCGGGCGTCGAGCGCGAGGTCGAGCAGCCGCGCCCGCGTGCGCACGGCGCCGTCCGCGCCGGGCGGAACGGCGACGCACACCAGCGGCGCGGGGGCCACCTGGGGCATCCACGGCTCGTTCCCCGACCAGCCCGCAGCGCCGTGCGACCGCGCTGGGTGCAGGTCGACCACGCGCTCGACGAGGAGATACGGGTCGATCGCCGACGGCTCGCTCCACTCGGCGAGGAAGCTCTCCTTCAACGGCTCCGGGACGTAGGTCATCTCCTGCGCCGCCGTCATCAGCGCCCGCGCGGCGCGCGGGGTGATCTCGGCCGGCGAGGCGCCGGCGTAGCCGGTGAGCGCCGCGTCCTGGACCGAGCTCAGATAGCCGTCGGAGCGCCCCATCGCCCCCAGCGACACGGCGATGAACCAGTCCATGTCGCGCGCGAAGAGCTCGGCGGGCCGCTCCGTCTCGTTAGGCGCCTGCCCCCCGCGCACCGGGCTGACGAGCCGCGCCGCCGCGAGACCGCGCACCGACCGCGACAGCGGTCCGTCGCCGGCGTGGACCGCCCGGTCGGTGCTGTAGCCGCCGGCGTTCGCGTACAGCCGCCGCGCCGCCTGCCAGTCGAGGTCGTGCGACAGCTCGTGCGCCAGCGTCCCGGCCGAGGACTGGATGGAGAGCCGGATGGTGCGGGTCGCCGGGTTGTGCATCGCCAGCGCGCTGTCGGGCAGGCCGCGCACGCCGTACTGGATGCGGAGCCCATCCACCGAGAATCCCGTCAGGACGGACTGCAGGTCGCGGATGCCGGTCTGGAGCTGGCGGAGGTAGTACGGCCGCCACGCCGCCGGCACGTCCTGGTCGAAGCTCACCGACGCGAGGCCGAACTCCTCGCGGAGGTCGCCGACGGTCGGCCCGCCGTCGCCGGGGAACCACGCCACCTCCTGGGCGTACGCGCGCATCGCCGTCGCCGCGGCCGTGACCGCGAGCGCCGGGGCGGCGCCGCTGTCCCCGCCGGCGCGCAGCTCGTCGTAGAGCCCGGCGAGGGTCTCCTCGTTCAGCGCTTCGGAGGCGAAGCGCTCGCGCTGCTCCGTCTGGCCGGGCGAGAGGATGCCGTCGAGCAGCAGCGCGCGGTAGCTGCGCAGCGCCACCGCGACCGGGCTCTGCGACGGAAGCGCGGCGCCGAGCGAGGCGAGGCGGCGCGCCGCGCCCGGACCGAGGAGCTCGTCGCTCGGAAGGTCGTGGCCGATCGAGCTGTCCGAAGACGGGCCGAGCGCACGCAGCGAGTCGAGCAGCACTCGCGCCTCCGCCACGGCGCGGCTCTGGGCCACGTCCGGGAGGGGCGCCGAGGCGGGCTGCTCGACGGCGAACTCATGATCGGCGCGCATCCCCTGAAGCTCGTCGAGCACGGGGATGCCGTCGGCGCGGGCGCGCTCGAACAGCGTCTCGACGTCTTTTTGCGCCAGCCGGCGATCACGTGCCAACGCCGCCACCTCGGTGGCGATCGGCACCGCGACGTCCTGTACCGTGCGCTCCGCGGCGGCGAGCTGGTAGGCGAGACGTACGGCGAGCTCGCCCTCCCGCGGATCGCGCGTCGAGGCGACCGCATGCTCGATCAGGGCGAGGTGCGCGGCGCCCGGCGGCGTCTTCCCGTCGTGCCGCGGCCCCACGCCGGCGAACACCACCGGATCGACGGCGTACCCGTCGCCGCGCATCGTGCGCTCCAGCAGCGCCCACGCCAGCCGCGTCCGGCTGGAGTCGTCGAGCCGCGGGTCGTGCAGGGCGTAGTCGACGAGGCGGAGGGGGCTGCCGATGCCCAGCCGCAAGCGCTCGAGGTAGCCGAGGGTGACGGCCGTCGCGGCCGGCACGCGTGACGGGTCGTCGACCGCACGCGTCGTCGCGACGAGGGAGTCGACGTACGCGCTGGCGCGGCGCATCTGGCCCGCCGCGTCCGGACTCACGGCGCTTCGGGCGGCAGGTGCGATGAGCGCGGCGGCACTGGCGATCGCCAGGAGACCCGCGCCGATGGACAACGACAGCTTGCGCAACGACGACATGTATGTATCTACCCGCGCCACGGAGTCTGGTTGCGATTCCTCACCCTCGAATCGCCTGTGCTCTCAACTCTGCTCTCTCGTGACGGTCCGCTCCCTGATGAGTAACTTGTGCCAATGATCCTCGCTCGCGCGCGCCTCTCCCCGTGGCGGCGACTGGCGACCGTGGCGGCGGTCTCGCTCCTGGTCGCGCCGGCGATCGCGAGCGCCCAGCGGCTCGTCCTCTCCGCCGGCCACCCCTGGGGCGGCTCGCTCGTCGGCGTACGAGTGGAATACGGCGATGTCGCGGCCGATTCCATAGTCGACATCACCGGCACCTTCGCCGGAGAACCCCTGCACTTCCGTCGGCAGGCGGACGAGGCGACGAGCTTCGGCGCCGTGCCGGTGAACGCATCGGACAGCGTCGTGGCGAGCGTCGCACTGGTGCACGTCTCCGGCCGGGTGGACTCGCTGCGCCGCGTCCTCCCCTTCCCGCATCAGGCCGAACCGAAGGCGGAAGCGCCTGCTGGTCGTCGCGTCAGTGCACGTCGCGCCCGCCGCCTCCGCGTCGACCGCCGCTTCACGGTGCGACCGGACTCGGCCACCACCGCCCGGGTGGAGCGTGAGAACGATCTCGCGCGCCGCATCGGCCGCGAGGCGCACGACGTCCCGCAGCTCTGGACGCTCCCCTTCATCCGCCCGCGCGCCTCGCGCATCACCAGCCGCTTCGGCAGCGGCCGGCTCTTCAACGGCCGGCTCCGGAGCAGCCACCTCGGCCTCGACTTCGCCGGCCACGTCGGCGAGCCGGTGCTCGCGGCGAACCGCGGCATCGTCGCCCTCGTCGACACCTTCTTCCTCGCCGGGACGGTCATCTACATCGACCACGGCGCGGGAGTGGTGACCGGCTACTTCCACCTGAGCCGCCCGCTCGTCGCCGTGGGGGACACGGTGGAGCGCGGCGAGGAGATCGGGCTCGTCGGCGCCACCGGCCGGGTCACCGGTCCGCACCTGCACTGGGCCGCGCGCTACGGCCCCAACGTCTTCGACCCCGCCGAGATCCTCCGCATCACCTCGCCCGCCGAGTACGCGCGCGTCGAGCAGAGCGGGCGCGTGAAGCGGGTGGCGCATCACCTGAAGCGGAAGCGGCACGGGGTGACGAGGACGGCGCACGCGGGAGGGAGGACGGCGGCCGGCGGGCGGTGAGCGGAAGAGCGTGATTGGTCGTTCGCCGTTGGCAATTGGCGAGCCGCTCGGGATGCCACGACAAGCATGCCGAGCGGCTCGCCAATGACGACGGACCAATGACCAACTACGTCCTTCCGGCTATCGCTCCGCGCACACCAGATGACGGCGCCTGCGGCGCCGTCACTTCCAGCACTCCACCAGCACCGTCACCTTCCGTCCGATGTCCCCGACGTCGGCGTGCGACATGACGGCGGTGGATCGCGCCTCGCCGAAGGGGATGCCGCGCGCCTCGAGGAAGCCGCGGGCCACGCTTCCCTTGATGGCGAAGTTCACGTTCTGCGGGATGTCGCCCATCGCTTCGGCGACCACCTTCGCGTTCAGCTTCGTCACGACGATCCCGACCACGTTGCCGCTCACGTCGAACAGCGGTCCGCCGCTGCTCCCCGGCTGCACGGGAGCGCTCATCTGGACCTGATGCTGGTCGTTGTACATGCCGGCGAGGGCGTTGATCGTGCCCACCGTGACGTTCACCTGGTCGGCGAGGAGACCGTTTAGCGGATAGCCCACCGCGACGACGTCGTCCCCGGGGCGCGGCTGCGGACCGGCCCGGAAGGTCGCCACCGGCCACGGCGCGTCGTCGGCCTGGAGCAGCGCGAGGTCGTCGGATGAGTCGAGGGCGACCACCTTCGCCCGGACCGCGGCGCCGGAGTCGCCGCGTACGCGCAGCGCCTGGCAGCCGCGGACGACGTGCTTGTTCGTGAGGATCATCCCGTCACGCGCGACCACGAAGCCGGAGCCGCTGGAGGTGTAGCTCGCGGATTCCACGCGGTAGCGCGATCCCTCGCTCGCCTCCGTGCTGGCCGGCGCGGGGCGCGCGCCGGTGTCGGCGGCGGCCATCGGCGCCGGCGCCTGCGCGCCCTGCTGCGCGATCTCCTTCTCCCAGCGCTGTCGTTCGGCGGGACGGGTGTCGAAGTAGCCGGGCATGACGCGGAGCGCTCGCTCCCAGTAGGAGATCGCCTCCTTCGGCCGATTCACCGCCTCGGCGGCGAGGGCCATCTCCCCCCAGACCGTCGCGTCGTTAGGATCGAGGCGCGAGGCATCGGCGAAGGCGCGCAGCGCTTCCTCGTTGCGCCCCAGGGTCACGAGGATCATCCCGACCCCCTCGTGCGCGGAGGCACGGTCGGGCGCGAGGCGGACGGCGGCGCGGAACTCCTGGAGCGCGTCGTCGTGCTGCCCCAGCTCCAGGTAGAACCAGCCGAGGAGCTCGTGGCCGCGCGGCTCCGCGGGTTCGAGCGCGGCGTAGCGGCGATACGCCTCCAGCGCGTCCTTCTTCTTTCCCATACGATCGCTGACGCGGGCGATGTCGAGATACAGCTCGGGCGTTCGGGGTGCGTCGGCGCTCGCCGCGCGGAGGAGGGCGAGGGCGTCGGCATCCTTGCCGATCGCCTCGAGCGCCCGCGCACGTGCGCGCGTGGTGTCGAGCGATGCCGAAGCTCCCACGCATCCGTGCGCGACGGCGGCGGTGGAGGCGAGACAGGCGGGGGTCGCGCCCTGCGCCGCTGCCGGCAAGGGCAGGACGAAGGCCGCGACGAGAACAAGGGAAGACGGCAGATGCATGCGGACGCGCGGCGGGTTCGCCGGGGGTCGGGAGGGGCGTGCGGGGGGGCGGTCGCCGCGAGGCCTCGCGAAGGCGGGAAGACCGGCGGGGCGCCGGTGCGGAGGGCCAGGTCACGCGCGTCGACCGTCGAACGGTCGTGCAGCCGTACAGGAGGATGACGAGCGATCGCGCGCCGGGTTTCGCGCAGGCCACGGACGGTATTGGGCGCCATAGCGTGGACGGGCCGGCGACGCAAGCGGGGCTGCCGCAGGAATTTGCGAGTGACCGGCGACCGTGATGCCGTGGTTCAGAAGCAGTACGCGAGAAGTCACTGTCGCTCGGTTGACTTCCTTATGGCGGCCCAATCTATTTCGTTCGGTCGAAGTGGCGGGGGGGTGCGCGGACGCACGGCGCCGATGTGCTGGCGCGGAGCGCGCGCGTGCGTGCAGCGCGGTCGCGCCCAGGGCCCACACGCCCCGGGACGAGGGGCTGCGATCCGGTCCCTCGACCGTGCGACCGCCGTACGCAGGACGACGGTGGTGGCCGACAGATTGCAGGCGGTTCCGCGTTTTCATGGACGCGCCCCGCCGACCACGCCGGCCCGTCGCCGCACGCTCGCCTCGCGAGCGCGCGAAGTCGGTGTCGTGCTGCTGCCGTCCATCCGTCGCCAGTCGCCGGACGCTTCACCGCAGCAGGTGCATGGGCGGCACGCCCGCCAGTGCCCTCCACGAATCGCAGGTGATGGCAGGTCGTGGTTCTGAATCTTCACACGAGGTACGGACACGTCATGACAAGTAACCTGAAGCGCCTCCTCGCTGGCGCAGCGGTGATGCTGGGACTCGTCCCGGCACTCGCGCTGGGACAGCAGGCGACGACCGTCGCAGGACGGGTCACCACCGAAACGGGCGCCCCCCTGCAGGGCGCCAGCGTCAGCATCGCCTCGCTCGGCGTCGGCGCGTACACCCAGGCCGACGGACGGTACACGTTCACCGTGCCCGGTGGGCGCAGCACGGGCCAGGCGGTGACCGTCTCGGCTCGGCGCATCGGCTACATCCCCAAGTCGGTCACGCTGACCCTCTCGGGCGGGACGATCACCCAGGACTTCGTGCTCTCGGCCGCGCCCACGCAGCTCAGCGGCGTCGTCGTGACCGCCCTCGGCATCCAGCGTGAGAAGAGCACCCTCGGCACCTCGCAGCAGCAGCTCACGTCGGCCGAGCTGACGAACACGCCGACGGACAACGTCCTGAAGGCGCTGTCGGGCAAGGTCTCCGGCGTCGAGATCAAGGGCTCGGGCACCGAGGGCGGGTCGACGCGCATCGTCATCCGCGGCGCGAACTCGATCACCGGCGACAACACCCCGCTCGTCGTCGTCGACGGGATCCCGATCGCCAAGACCGATCACGGCGCGTCGGCCAACGGCGGCTGGGACTTCGGCAGCACGCTGAACGACCTGAACCCCGACGACATCGAGACGATGTCGGTGCTGAAGGGCCCGAACGCCGCGGCCCTCTACGGCTCGCAGGCGGCGAACGGCGCCATCATCATCACGACGAAGCACGGCCAGAACTCCCAGGGCACGGTCCACACGGAGTTCAACGGCTTCTATACCTTCGATCGCCCCTCCATCCTGCCGACGTACCAGAACCAGTACGGCCAGGGCGCCGGCGGCCAGTTCATGTACGTGGACGGCCAGGGCGGCGGCGTGAACGACGGCGCGGACCAGAGCTGGGGTCCGAAGCTCGACGGCCGGACGCACGGCTGCACGTTCATCTCGAAGACGACGACGTACGACCAGAGCGCGCCCTGCCTCCAGTTCACGAGCCCGAACGCGGCCTCGCCGTGGATCGCGCACCCGAACAACGTCGAGGACTTCTTCAACACCGGGCATGACCTGAACGGCACGATCGCGGTGAGCGGCGGGACGGACCGCGCGAACGCGCGCCTCTCGATGGGCACCGACCAGATCGACGGCATCATCCCCGACAACTTCCTGCACAAGAACACCGCGGTCCTGAGCGGCGCGCTGCAGGTGGGCTCGAAGCTCAGCACGAACGGCAGCATCCAGTACATCCGCGACGTCGGCCTGAACCGCCCCGGCCAGGGCTACTCGAACTCCATCCTCGAGAGCTTCGTCTGGTTCGGCCGCCAGGTGGACATGAACGCCCTGAAGAACGGCTGGCAGAAGAGCGGCGCGATCAACAACGGTCCGGCGAATCGCGAGTTCAACTGGAACTACAACTACCACAACAACCCGTACTTCCTGATGTACGGGAACCCCGAGCACGACGCCCGCGACCGCCTCATGGGATCGGTCTCGGCGACCTACAAGCTGCTCGACTGGCTGAACCTCACCGGCCGCACCGGCGCGGACGTGTACCGCTACGGCGTGAACCAGGACTGGAGCTCGGCCGACATCACCGGCGTGAACATGGACTACTCCACCGCCGGCGCGTTCAACGAGATCAACGATCACGTCAACAACCTGAACTCCGACCTGATCCTCACCGCCAACCACGATCTCACCAGCCAGATCAGCTTCAACGGCACGGCGGGCGGCTCGGTCCGGAACGAGAACTTCTACGAGAACACGACGTACGTCCGCGGCATCACGGCGCCGGGGATCTTCAACGTCACGAACGCCGCGATCGCGCCGTCGCTCGGCCAGTACGAGTCGCACCGCCAGACGAACAGCGTCTACGGCTCGGCGGCGTTCACCTGGAACGGCTGGTGGACGGTGGAAGGCACGGCCCGCAACGACTGGTCGTCGACGCTGCCGAAGGGGAACAACTCGTACTTCTATCCCTCGGCCAACACGTCGGTGGTGCTGACGGACGCGATCCCGTCGCTGAAGAACAGCGTCCTCACGTACCTCAAGCTCCGCGGCTCGGTCGCGCAGGTGGGTAACGACGCGAACCCGTACATGCTGCAGATGACGTACTCGGGTCTGCCGACGTACCTCCGCGCGCACCCGCAGTACACCTTCACCGATGTCATCGCCAACCCGGCGCTCAAGCCGGAGATCACCAAGTCCGGCGAGATCGGCGCGGAGGCGAGCTTCTTCAACGGCCGCGCGAACCTCGACGCGACCTGGTACAGCAAGGCGACGCGCGACCAGATCTTCAACGTCGCGATCTCGCCGGCGACCGGGTTCGGCGCCAAGTCGATCAACGCCGGCAAGATCAGCAACCGCGGCATCGAGGCGCTCCTCACCCTCATCCCGGTGCAGCTGAGCAACGGCTTCCAGTGGACGACGACGTTCAACTACTCGCACAACCGCAGCATGGTCGACGCCCTGTATCCGGGGGTGAAGACGATCGTGCTCGGCGGCGCGTGGTACACGAACGTGGAGGCGCGCCAGGGCGAGCCGTACGGGGCGCTCTTCGGCTACGGCTTCGCGCGCGACAGCGCCACCGGTCAGCTCATGACCGACGGAGGCCTGCCGTACACGAGCGGGAAGAAGGTGCTCGGGAACATCCAGCCGGCGTGGACGGGCGGCTGGAACAACCAGATCACCTACAAGAACCTCACGCTCAGCGCGCTGGTCGACGCGCACGTGGGCGGCGACATCTTCAGCGTCACGAACTACTTCGGCGAGTACGCCGGCGTGCTCAAGAGCTCCCTCAAGGGGCGCGAGATCGACTGGGACAAGCCGGGATACCTGGTGCACGGCATCGACGACAACACCGGCAAGGCCAACACGGACACGGTGACGGCCGAGCAGTACTTCCAGAACATCTTCCCGGTGAACGAGCCGTACATCTACAAGGACACGTACTTCAAGCTGCGCGAGGTGCGCGTCGGCTTCGACCTGCCGCAGCGGTGGGCCAACAAGTTCCAGGCGAGCGCGGTGAACGTCGCCCTCACGGGGCGGAATCTCCACACCTGGACGAAGGTGCCGAACATCGATCCCGAGTTCGCCTACGAGACCGGCAATGTGCAGGGGCTGGAGTACGCGAGCATCCCGAGCCCGCGGTCGTGGGGCATCTCGGTCCGCATCACGCCATAACGCGTCCGCCCTGGAGAGACATCATATCATGAAGACGCGAAAGACATTGCTCGTTGTCGGCGCCGGGTTGGCCCTGCTCGGGTCGGCCGCGTGCAACAACGACAACCTGACGAATCTGAACAGGAACCCGAACAGCCCGGCGGACGTCCCGGCGGGCGCCATCTTCACCTATGCGACGCGGCTCGCCGTGGCGCGCTGGCTCGGGGCGGGCAGCCCCGACCTGCGCGGCACCGAGTGGGTGGCGCAGCAGCTCGCCGAGGTCCAGTACCCCGACGAGGACGACTACAAGCGCCTGCAGGGCGGCCAGACCGCCGGGAACTTCGACAACGCCTACCAGGGCGAGCTCGAGGACTACCGGAAGATCATCCAGAAGGGGATCGCCGCGAAGGATCCCGGTATCTGGGCGCCGGCGATGGTCATGCGGTCGTGGGTATTCGCCAACCTGACCGACATGTACGGCGACGTCCCGTACTTCCAGGCGCTGAAGGGTGACAGCACCGGCACCACCCTCACGCCGAAGTACGACAAGCAGCAGGACATCTACAACGCGTTGTTCGCCGCCCTCGACAGCGCCTCGAAGGCGCTGGCCGGCGCCACGAACAGCCTCGGTGGCGCGGACCCGATCTACAGCGGGGATCCGCTGGCGTGGCGCAAGTTCGCGAACGCGCTCCGCCTCCGCCTGGCGATGCGCGTCGTGAACGTCGATCCGACGCTCGCCGACCAGCAGCTCCGGGCGGCGCTCGCCGACAGCCTGTTCGACTCGAACGCCGATGCCGCGCAGCTGGCGTGGCCGGGCGACGGCGTGTACAACAACCCGTGGTCGGACAACTTCTCCGGACGCGACGACCACCGGATGTCGCAGACGTTCATGAACCACCTCTTCGCCGTGAACGATCCGCGCATACCGATCTGGGCGCAGCCGACGGTGCGCGACACGACCGTCTCGTCGAAGTTCCCGAACTACGCGGGGATGCCCAACGGGCTGACGCAGGCGACGGCGTCGCCGTACTTCAACGACACCTCGCGTCCGGGGGTGATCTTCTATCCCGGGGTGACGACCTACGGCACCTTCGGCAGCGGGCTCGGAAAGGCGCTGCCGTCGTGGCTCATGACCTACGCCGACCAGGAGTTCATCCTCGCCGAGGCGGCCCAGCGCGGCATGGCTGGACTCTCCCCGGCGCAGGCGTCGGCGTACTACGACGCCGGCATCACCTCGTCGATGCAGCAGTGGTCCAACGCCAGCCTGCTGACGGGCGGTCAGGGGATCTCGCAGTCGGCGATCTCGTCGTACCTCCTGCAGCCGAGCGTCGCCCTGTCGCCGGTCGACACGACGGCGCAGCGGCAGATCGTGCTGCAGCGCTGGTTCGCGTACTTCACCGACGGCCTGCAGGCGTGGTCGCTGATGCGGCGCACCTGCGTGCCGGCCAACGCGGTTCCGGGGCCGTTCGCGATCGCGGACACCATCCCGCGGCGCTTCGAGTACTCGATCACCGAGTACTCGGTGAACGGGGCGCAGGTGAACGCGGCGCTCGGGCAGATGGGCGGTCCCGACTGGTTCGGCACCCGTCCGTGGTGGGACTCGAAGCCGACCGCCGCGCCGACGTTCACGGCGGGGTGCGAGGTTCGCCCGCCGACGCCCTGAGCGGCAGTCCGTTTCCAAGACGCAGTGAGGAGGAGGCCCCCGAGCGATCGGGGGCCTTCTTCGTTGCGGCCGAGATCGCGGCGGCGCGGGGGGTGGGCTCGATTTTTCTCGCTCTCCGAACCATTCTCCCTCGGACGAGGTTCGCCCTCGGCGATCGACGCGTGCATCCCGTGCGCACGGAAGGAGGTCCCGAATGACCGCTCGCTCCCACTCGCCGGCCGCGTGGCGCGGCCGCGCGCGGTACACCGCCCCGCGCTCCCTCGGCGTGGCGCTCATGCTCGCCTGCGCGCTCGCCGCCGCGCCGGCCCGGGCCCAGGGCCCGCGCAGCACGCTCGTCGTCGGCGTGGCGGATGCCCGCAACGGCGCGCCGCTCCAGGGCGCCGAGATCTACCTCCCCGACGTCGAGCGCGTCGCGCACACGAACTGGATCGGGGAGGCGCGGTTCCCGGGACTGTTCAGCGGCGTGTACCGCATCCGCGTGCGCCGCGTCGGCTTCGTCGTCTCCGAGCTGCAGCTCCTCGTGCGCGGCGACACCTCCGGCGCCGTCTTCATGCTGCAGCCGGTGGTGACGAAGCTCGCCACGGTCCACGTGCGCGCCCGCCCCGTGCTCGACATCTCCAACGAGTTCGAGATGCGGCGACACATCGGCGTCGGCCGCTATCTCACCGCGGACGACCTCGTGAACGAGCAGGGGCACGACTTCGCCGTCGTCGCGGCGCAGCATTTCCCGGGTCTGCAGATCGTCGCCGGGCGCGGCGGCCAGCTGCAGCTCGCGACGCGCCGCGGCTCGTGCGGCACGGACACGATGTACGAGGTGCTCCCCGCGGGCCCCGGGCGCACGGGCGCGTTGCGCGGCACGCAGGGGCAGTCCAACATGGTCGGCGGCGTCGGATCCGGCTCACGGACCGACGCGGGGCAGACGGCCACGTCCCAGGGCTCCTGCTTCAGCGAGCATCCCTGTCACGTGAAGCTCTTCCTCGACAACCTCCCCCTCGCCGAGACGGACATCGGCGTGATCAAGACGGAGGACCTGTACGGCGTCGAGTACTACGCGACGGGGGACGCGCCGCCGCAGTACCACACCGACGGGGCGGCGTGCGGGGTGATGCTCCTCTGGAGCAGGTCCGGCGGGGACAGCGGGGGCTAGTACGTGCCCGGCGGGGCGGAGGTCTTCGACAGCCACTCCCCGCCGTCCACGACGAGGATGGCGCCGGTGATCCAGTCGCCGGCCGGCGAGGCGAGGAACGCCACGGCGTTGGCGATGTCGTCCGGCGTGCCGAACCTGCCTAACGGGATCGCCTTCCGCGCGTAGTCGTCCATCGCCCGCTCGACGGCGAAGACGTCGGGCACGCCGCTGTTCGACGGGGGCGTGAACGCCTTGCGGACACCTTCGGTGGGGATCGGCCCCGGGGCGACGGCGTTGACGCGCACCCCGTGCGGCGCCCACTCCACGGCGAGGGTGCGGGTCAGGGCGTCGATGCCAGCCTTCGCGGCGGTGGCGTGCGCCATCAGCGGCCAGCCGCGGTAGTGGAGCGTCATGGAGATGTTGACGATGCGTCCCCCGCCCTGCGCCCGCATCACCGGCAACACCGCCTGCGAGCAGAAGAAGGTGCCATACAGGTCGATCTCCACGACCGCCTTCCACGCGTTGGGGGAGAGCGACTCGGAGGGCGCGTAGAAGTTGCCCGCGGCGTTGTTGACGAGGAGGTCGATCCGCCCGGCCATCCCCTGCACCTCCGCCACCATCGTCCGCACCGCCTCGGGGTCGCGCACGTCCACGCGCACCGTGGACACGGAGCCACCCGCGCCGCGGATCTCGCCCGCCGCATGGTCGAGGTGCTCCGGCTTCCGGCTCGCGAGCACGACGTGGGCGCCGAGCGAGGCGAGGAGCCGGGCGATGCCGAAGCCGATGCCGGTGCCGCCCCCGGTGATCAGGGCAACCTGGCCGGTGAAGAGGTCGTCGCGGTAGACGGAGTTGGGCATGGGCGGAGAACGTCGTTGGTCATTGGTCGTTGGTCGTTGGCAAGCCGCTCGGGAAGCTACGCCATGCGTCCCGAGGCCTGCCAATGACCAATAACCAATAACCAGCTACAGCGTTGTCAGTCTCCTGCCGTGTCGGTCCCCGCCTCGACCACCATCCGCTCCACCTCCTCCGCGCTCAGCTCCAACCCCAGCGTGAGCTGCTGCACCGGCACGAACGAACGGCGGTGGTGCGCCGTCACGCCGTGCGCGGCGAGGCCCTGGAAATGAGCTCGGGTCGAATAGCCGACGTTGCTCTCCCAGCGGTAGTGCGGGTGCCGCTTCGCCAGCGCGCGCATCACCCGGTCGCGGGTGACCTTGGCGATGATCGACGCGCAGGCGATGCTGTAGCAGCGGGCGTCGCCGCCGACGATGGCCGTGTGCGGGACGGCGAGGGTGCGGATCGCCTTGCCGTCGACGAGGACGTGGTGGGGCGCCATCGGGAGCCGCGCGAGGGCGCGGCGCATGGCGAGCACGGTGGCGTGATAGATGTTCAGGCGATCGATCTCGCGCACCGAGGCGGCGCCGATGCCGATGCCGAGGGCGCGCTCGCGGATGCGCACGGCCAGGCGCACACGCTCGTCGGGGGCGACCTTCTTCGAGTCGTCGACGCCGGGGATCGCCCGCGTGTCGGGGGGCATGACCACCGCGCATGCGACGACGGGGCCCGCGAGCGGGCCCCGTCCGACTTCGTCCACCCCGGCGATGAATGGTCCCGCCGTCGTCCGCAGCTCGCGTTCGAACGCGGTCCAGCGGCGTCCGTCACGCGGCACGGGAGCCTACTCGCCGGCGCCGGACTCGGGGACCGCCACCCGCGCCTTCTTCTCGCGGATGCGCGTCGCCTTGCCCGTGAGGTGGCGCAGGTAATAGAGCTTCGCGCGGCGCACGCGGCCGCGGCGCACGACCTTCAGGTCGCCGATCATGGGGCTGTGGAGCGGGAAGATGCGCTCGACACCGACCCCGTTGGAGATCTTGCGGACGGTGAAGGTCTCGCTGACCCCGGCGCCGCGCCGGGCGATGCAGACACCCTCGAACGCCTGAATGCGCTCCTTCTCGCCTTCCTTCACGCGGACGTTCACGCGGAGCGTGTCACCCGGCCGGAAGGCGGGGATGTCCGTGCGGAGCCACTCTTTCTGGGTCTCGATGAATGCATGCATATGACGCTCGGGGCTGGCCCTTGTAGGCGGTGGTCTAGAGAACGGGAAAGGTAAGGCGCCGGAGAGGGAAATTCCAGTGCTGCAACGCCTTGGTGGTCGTTGGTCATTGGTCGTTGGCGAACCTCGGGACGCCCCCGGAGGCCTCCCGGGCGGCTCGCCAGCGACGAGTGACGCTCTGCCGGTCGCCGCCGCCGTGCGCTGATGTCAGCCTGGCTCCGAGTCCCTGTCCCCCGAGCCCTCGACCGCTCCCCGGTTTCCGCTTCCTGCTTCCCCTTTCTCGGCCCTCGACCCTCGACCCTCGACCCTCGCGAGCTTCGCTCGCGTCATCCTCTCCCCCACCCTTTCCCGCCACACCCCGAAACGCTTGTGGTCGCCCGGGAGGAGTACCGCCGGCACCCCGGACCCCCGGGACACCGGGGGGGGGGGGTAGCTCGGCGCGCTCAGGGCGCGATCGAACCAGGAGTCGGTCCGGGCGCTCTCGAGGTCCGACATCGCTCCGGGAAGCAGGCGCACCGTGGCATCGACGATGGCGAGGGCGGCCGGCTCGCCGCCGCTGAGGACGAAGTCGCCGAGGGAGAGCTCCTCGGTCGCCAGATGGTCGGCGACCCGCTGGTCCACGTCCTTGTAATGCCCGCAGAGGATCGTCAGCTCCTCGCCGGCGGCGAAGCGGAAGGCGTCCTCCTGGGTGAAGCGCCGGCCGCGGGCCGACATGAGGACGATCGGCGCCTTCGCGTTCAGCGCCTCGACCGCCTCGAAGAAGGGGTCGGGCTTCATCACCATCCCCGCCCCGCCGCCATACGGGTAGTCGTCCACCGTGCGGTGGCGGTCGTGGGTGAAGTCGCGGAGGTCGACGACGTTGAAGGCGACGCCCCCAGCCGCCGCGGCGCGCGCCGGGATGCTCAGCGACAGCGGGCCGCGGAAGAACTCCGGGAAGATCGTGACGACGTTGACCCGGAGCATCAGTCGAGCAGCCCCGAAAGGGGATCGATGCGGATGACGCGCTCGCCGGTGTCGACCTCGACGACGGTGCGGTCGTCGAAGGGAACGAGCACGCTCCCGCGGCCGTCTCCGGCGCCGCGGGCGACCTCGAGGACGAGCCCCTGGGGCAGCTCGTAGACCTCGGCGACGGTCCCGACCGGCTCGCCGTCCGCCCGGTTCACGCGCATGCCGAGGAGGTCGTGGACGTAGACCTCCCCCTCGTCAGGCGCGGTGAGCTCGTCCTGGGGGACGAGCAGATAGCGGTCGCGCCAGAGCTCGGCCGCGTTGCGGTCGGCGATCTCGCGGAAGGCGACGAGCATCCCGCCCTTGAAGGGGCTGGCGCGGTCGACGTGCAGCTCGAGGCGATCCGGAGCCTGGTCGCCGGCGACGGTGCCCGCGAAAAGGCGACGGCCGGGCGCGAAGACCGCGTCCGGCTCGTCGGTGAGCAGCTCCACGGCGAGCTCTCCGCGGATGCCGTGCGCCCTGCGGACCCGCCCGACGATGACGAGGGCGGTGTCGGCCATGGGCTCGTCAGGCAGCGCCGGTCTCGCCCTCGCCGCTCACGGGGACGGCGCGGGACTGCAGCTTCGCCGCGAGGCGTGCCTCGTGCCGCTGCTTGAGGACCCCCGCGCGACGGAGGAGCGAGCGCACCGTGTCCGTGGGCTGCGCGCCGTTGTCGAGCCAGTGGTTGACGCGGTCGACCTTGAGGTTGATCGCGTTCTCACCCTGCCGGGGAGCGTACTGGCCGACGAGCTCGATGAACTTGCCGTTCCGCGGGCTGCGCGAGTCGGCGACGACGATACGGTACTGCGGGGCCTTCTTCCGCCCGGTACGGCGGAGACGAATCTTCACTGCCATTGCTGGTATCTCCCGTCAGGGTTGATGTACTGCTCCGGGCTCCTCGCGTGCCGACGGTCTGTCGGCCGCACCCGGTCTTGCGAGGGGCGAGGGTGTAGGGTCGAGGGTCGAGATGAAGTCTCGATGCAGCGGACGCTCCGTCTCGACCCTCGACCGTCGACCCTCGACCCTACATCCTGCCGAACATCCCCGGCCTGAACTTCGCGCCGCCTCCAGGCCCTCCGGCCACCTTCTTCATCATCTTCTGCATCTCGCGGAACTGCTCGAGCAGGCGGTTGACCTCGCTGATCGGGCGGCCGGCGCCCTTCGCGACGCGGGCGCGGCGGGAGCCGTTCATCAGCCCCGGGTTCTTCCGCTCCGCGGGCGTCATCGAGAGCACGATCGCCTCGAGGTGGCGCAGCCGCTTCGGGTCGCTCGCCTTCACCTGCTTCAGCATCTTCGTGTTCACGCCGGGGAGCATCTTCAGCAGCCCCTCGAGCGGGCCGAGCTTCTCGATCTGCTTCATCGCGGAGAGGAAGTCGTTCAGGTCCATCCCCTCCTTGCGCACCTTCTTCTCGAGCCGCTTGGCCTCCTCGGCGTCGAAGGCGGTCTGCGCCTTCTCGACGAGGGTGACGATGTCGCCCTGCTGGAGGATGCGGCTCGCCATGCGCTCGGGATAGAAGTCCTCGAGCGCGTCCGGCTTCTCGCCGACGCCGATGTACTTGATCGGCTTCTTCGTGACGCCGTAGATCGAGAGCGCGGCGCCGCCGCGGGCGTCGCCGTCCATCTTCGTGAGGATGACGCCGGTGACGCCGAGGCGCTTGTCGAAACCCTCGGCGATGCGGACGGCGTCCTGGCCGGTCATGCCGTCGGCGACGAAGAGGATCTCGTCGGGGCGGATCGCCTCCTTGAGGTGCTCGAGCTCGTGCATCATCTCGTCGTCGATCTGCAGCCGGCCGGCGGTGTCGACGATCACGACGCGATCGCGGGCGCGCCGCGCCTGGTCGATGCCGGCCTTCGCGATGCGGACGACGTCCTTCGTGTCGCGCTCGGCGTAGACTGGGATGTCGAGCTGCGTGCCGAGGGTTTCGAGCTGGTCGATGGCGGCGGGACGGTAGACGTCGGCAGCGATGAGCCTCGTTTGGCGTCCTTCGGCCTTGAGCTTGCGAGCGAGCTTCGCGGCCGTCGTCGTCTTGCCGGAGCCCTGGAGACCGACCATCATGACGACGGTCGGCGGCACGGAGCTGAGCTTCAGCCCCTCGCGCCGTTCGCCGAGCATGGCGGTGAGCTCGTCGTAGACGACCTTGACGAGCTGCTGGGCGGGGGAGACGGTCTTGAGCTGGGAGACGCCGACGGCCTTCTTCTCGACGCGCTCGAGGAACTCGCGCGTGAGCTGGAAGTTGACGTCGGCTTCGAGGAGGACGCGGCGCACTTCGCGCAGTCCCTCCTTGATGTCGGCCTCGGTGAGGACGCCGCGGCCGCGCAACCGGGCAAAGGTCGCTTCGAGTTTTTCGCTCAGCTCATCGAACATAAGACAGTGAAGTTAGCCGACAGGAACGCCGGATTCAAGCCGCCACCGATGACCTAAGCACGCGTCGACGCGAGACTTACGCGCGCGACTCGCCGCGCCTCCGCGCGGCCGGGCGTGCGGGGCCGCCCGGCGGGCTCGGGTGATGCACCGCACTTTCGCACATTCTCTCCACACGGGCCTCTAACAGCTCACCTTCAGGAGCCTTAGCTTTTTTCCCCTATGGCCAGAGCCCAGCGCAAGGATGAAATCCTGAAGTCCGAGGTGCCGCCGACGCTGCCGTTGATGGCGTTGCGGTCGACGATCGTCTATCCCCTCGGCACCATCGCGGTGCAGATGGGCGCTCCGGAGAACCTCGCCCTGCTCCGCGAGCACGACGAGCCGGGGCTGATCGTCGCCCTCGTCGTCGCCAGCGGCGACCACGACGAGCCGATCGAGTCGGGGAAGTTCGTCGGTCGCGTCGGCGTCGCCGCGCGCGTGCACGAGCGCATCAACCTCCCCGGCGACACGGTGCAGATCACGCTCCAGGGCCTGCGGCGCATCGTCGTCGACGAGCTCGAACGGCTGGAGCCGTACCCGATCGCCGCGGTGCGGCCGGCGAAGGAGACGCCGGCGGATCCGGCGGACCTCGACGAGCTGGTGACGCGCATCGTCTCCGCCGCCGAGACGCTCGCCGAGCTGGTGGACCGGATCCCGGACGAGGTGCCGCAGATCCTGAAGATGAACGTCTCCGACCCGGGGCGGTTCGCCGATCTGGCGGCGACGAACATGAACTTCCGCATCGCCGACAAGGACGAGGTGCTCCAGCGCC